>NZ_MOWM01000028.1 GCF_016082275.1 Variovorax sp. E3 | reverse complement strand
CACGGCGGTCGTTGCCGGCTCGCCGGTGACGGGGTTGACCGGGCCGCTCGCGGCCGGTGCCGGCTTGGCGGCGCCGGCCTTGCCGGCCAGCGGCGCGTTCGGGTCCCAGTCGCGGTTCTTGCGGGCTTCGGCCTCGTCCTGCTCGGCGCCGCCGCGCTGCGTCTTGGTCACGAAAGGAATCGGCACCTTGGTCACGTAGACCGCGATACCCAGCGCGACGCCCAGGCCGAGCACCAGCCCGATGATCAGGCCGATGACGATGTTGCCGCGTTGTCTGGTTGTCTTCTTCATGGTGTGGGGGTTCACATCTTGCTCGGCGCACTGACGCCGAGAATCGCGAGGCCATTGTGCAGCACCTGCGCGGTCGCGGCGACGAGCGCCAGGCGGGCCAGCTTGACCTTTTCGTCGTCGACCAGGATGCGTTCGGCGTCGTAGTAGCTGTGGTAGCTGGCAGCCAGCTCGCGCAGGTAGAAAGTGACGTCGTGCGGGGCGAAATCGCGCGCCGCGGCCGTCAGCATGGCCGGGTACTTGGCCAGCAGCAGCATCAGCGCCTGGGCCGCCGGGCTTTCGAGCGGCGACAGGTCGACGTCCTTGAGCGTGGCGGCGTCGCCGCCCCAGCCGGCCAGCACCGAGCAGATGCGCGCATGCGCGTACTGCACGTAGTACACCGGGTTGTCGTTGTTCTTGGTCACCGCGAGGTCGACATCGAAGGTGTACTCGGTGTCGGGCTTGCGGCTGAGCAGGAAGAAGCGGATGGCGTCGGTGCTGGTCCACTCGATCAGGTCGCGCAGCGTGACGTAGCTGCCGGCGCGCTTGCTGATCTTGACCTCTTCGCCGCCCTTCATCACGCGCACCATGGTGTGCAGCACGTAGTCGGGATAGCCCTCGGGAATGCCTTCTCCGGCCGCCTGCAGGCCGGCGCGCACGCGGGCGATGGTGCCGTGGTGGTCGGTGCCCTGGATGTTGATGACCTTGTGGAAGCCGCGCTCCCACTTGGCGATGTGATAGGCCACGTCGGGCACGAAGTACGTGTACGTGCCGTCCTGCTTTTTCATCACGCGGTCTTTGTCGTCGCCGTAGTCGGTCGACTTGAGCCACAGCGCGCCGTCTTGCTCGTAGGTCTTGCCGGCGGCCACGAGCTTCTGCACGGCGGCCTCGACGCGGCCGCTGGTGTACAGGCTCGACTCCAGGTAGTACTGGTCGAAGTGCACGCGGAAGGCCTGCAGGTCCAGGTCCTGTTCGCGGCGCAGGTAGGCCACGGCGAACTCGCGGATCGCGTCGATGTCCTCGATGTCGCCGGTGGCGGTGACTTCGCGGTCTTCCGACTTGACGGTCTTCTTCGCCTTGAAGTCTTCGGCGATGTCGGCGATGTAGTCGCCGTTGTAGGCCGGGGCCTTTTCGCCGCTGGGCCATTCGGCGTCGCCGGGCTTGAAGCCGCGCGCGCGCAGTTGCGTGCTGTTGGCCAGCGTCTGGATCTGCACGCCGGCGTCGTTGTAGTAGTACTCGCGCCACACGCTCTCGCCCTGGGAGGCGCGCAGGCTGCAGATGGCGTCGCCCAGCGCGGCCTGGCGGCCGTGGCCCACGTGCAGCGGGCCGGTCGGGTTGGCCGAGACGAACTCGACCAGCACCTTCTCGCCCGTGGCCGGCTGCTGGCCGAAGCCGTTGCCGGCCGACAGCACCTCGCGCACGATCTGCTGCTTGGCCGCCGTCTTCAGGCGGATGTTGAGAAAGCCGGGCCCGGCGATGTCGATCGCGTCGACCCACTGGCCGAAAGCGGGGGTGGCGAGCAGCGCAGCGCTCAGTTGCTCGGCCAGTTCGCGGGGCTTGCGCCCCAGCGGCTTGGCGAGCTGCATCGCGGCCGTGCTGGCGAAATCGCCATGCGCAGCCACCTTGGGCGACTCGAACGCGGCTTTGGAGCCAGCGCCGGGCGAGAGGGATTCGAGCGTGTTCGCGAGCGCCGCGAGCAGCTCCTGTTTGACCAATAGCATCCGGGAATTTTACCGGGGGCAAACCCGGGCGCTGTTGACGATGGTCATCCAATCGTTGTCTTGGCCCGTTAGGATGGTCGGCCCCGGGGCGGGGCACCTGTCACAACCCAACCTTGCAAGGACATATCACCATGAAGAAGCTCCTTTCCCTGGTCGCACTGGGCGCCTGTCTCTCCTTCGGCGCCTACGCGCAAGACAAGGCCGCCGCGCCTGCCGCAGCGCCCGCTGCCGCCCCCGCCGCCATGGCCGCCCCTGCCGCCGCGGCAGCTGCGAAGCCAAGGCCGTGGACAAGAACGGCAAGGCACTGGCCGGCGCCGCCAAGAACAGCTTCATGAAGAAGTGCGAAGCGGACGCAGCCAAGGGCTGAACCACCGCTGCCGCCGAAGAAGCCCGCCTCGCGCGGGCTTTTTTTCGCCTTGAACTATCGGCTTACTTGCCGAAGCCGCGCGCCAGGAACACCGCCACCAGCGGGATCAGCGCGATCAGGTGCGCCTGCACCATCACCAGCTTGCGCGTCTTCCTGATGTCGTCCTCGGCCGGCAGCTTGCCCGTGGCGCGCAGCGTCTTGCGCCAGCGGAAGTACGTGAGCGTCGGGAAGATGGACAGCACGCCCACGATGATGAAGAGCCCCAGCTTCACGTGCAGCAGCGGGTTGGTCCAGTACCAGGCCGTGCCCTTCACGCCCCACCAGGTGCGCGCGATGCCCGTGGCGAGCACCGCGATGGCCGCGATGCCGTAGACCATGTCGACCTTGGCCAGCCGCTCGACCACGGCGGCATTGAGCCACTGCACGCGGCACAGCGCCGCTTCGCTCGAAATGAAAACGACCATCGTCAGGATGGCCAGGATGTGCAGGTAGGCGAGGATGGCTTCGAGCGTCATTCGATGGCTTTCTTCTTTGTCTCAATGCAGTGGGTTTGCAATTGCGAACAGATTGTGCCGCCGCCGACGCGCCTTAAGCCCTCCCGCCCCAGAATTCCGGATTTCCGTACTGCTCCTTGAGGAAATCAAGCCACAGTCGCACCCGCAGCGGCAGGTGCTTGGCGCCCGCGAACACCGCGTAGATGCCGTTGGGCGGCGCCGCGAACTCGTCGAGCAGCGGCACCAGCAGGCCGGCGTCGATCTCGGCCTCGACCTCCCAGGTGCTGCGCCAGGCGATGCCGTGGCCCGCCAGGCACCAGTCGTGCAGCACCTGGCCGTCGGAGCAGTCGAGCGGCCCGCTGGGGCGCAGGTGGATCAACTCCTGGCTGCCTTCCTCGTTGACGATGCGAAAGGCCCAGCCGCGCGTCTGCGAGGCATCGCTCGACAGCGTGAGGCAGGCAAAGCGCGACAGCTCGCCCGGGTGCTTCGGCTTGCCGTGGCGGCGCACGAACTCGGGCGTGGCCACGCAGCGGCGGCGGTTGTCGGCAAGGCGCACGCTCACCAGCGACGAATCGGGCAGGTCGCCCACGCGCACCGCGCAGTCGAAGCTCTCGCCGGTGACGTCGACCACGCGGTCGCTGAGGTTCAGCGAAATCGTCACTTCCGGGTGCAACGCATGGAAGCGCGGCACCAGCGGCGCGACGTGGCGGCGGCCGAAGCCCGCGGGCGCCGTCACGCGCAGATGGCCGCTGGCCTTGACGCCGCCGGCGCTCACGCTGGCCTCGGCGTTCGCGAACTCGGTCAGCAGGCGCTGGCAGTCTTCGAGAAAGGCGCTGCCCTCGTGCGTGAGCGTGATGCGGCGCGTCGTGCGCACCAGCAGCTTCACGCCCAGCCGCTCTTCGAGCGCGTCGAGCCGGCGGCCCATGATGGCCGGGGCCACGCCCTCGGCCTTGGCCGCGGCCGTGAGCCCGCCCCGGGTCGCGACCGAGACGAAGGATTCGAGCTGCTTGAGGCGGTCCATGGGGCGCAAACTATATCTCGCCCCTTTCGAGCCGTTATTCGGGGCGGACGCCCGCTTCGCGCACCGCCGCGCCCCAGCGCGCGTGTTCCGACTTGATGTACTGCGCCGCCTGCTCCGGGCTGCCGCCGCCGGGCGTGCTGCCCTCGGCCAGCAGCTGCGAGATGGTCGCGGGCTTGGCCAGCGCCTTGTCGACGGCGGCGTTGAGCTTCTTCACGATGTCGGCGGGCGTGCCGGCCGGCACGACCAGCGCCTTCCAGTCCACCGCCTCGAAGCCCTGGTAGCTCTCGCCCACGGTCGGCACGTCGGGCATCACCGGCAGGCGCTTGGCCGAGGTGACGGCCAGCGCGCGCAGCTTGCCGCCCTTGACCATCGACAGCGCGCCCTGCGGCGTGGCGAACATGTAGTCGGTCTGGCCGCCCAGCAGGTCGGTGATGGCGGGCGCCGCGCCCTTGTATGGCACGTTGAGCACCTTGAAGCCCGCGCGCTTGGCCAGCACCTCGCCGGCCATGTGGCCCAGCGTGCCGGTGCCCGCGAGCGCCTGCTTGATTTCTCCGGGCTTGGCCTTGGCGGCCGCGACCAGCTCGGCCAGCGACTTGTACGGCGCCTCGGTGCGCACCACCAGCACCACCGGCTGCGAGGCCACGACCGCCACCGGCACCAGGTCCTTCTGCGCGTCGTAGGGCATCTTGGGGAACAGCGTCGGGTTGATCGCGAGGTTCGCGGTCTGGCCCAGGCCGATGGTGTAGCCGTCGGGCTTGGACTTGGCCACCACGTCCATGCCGATGTTGCCGTTGCCGCCCGCGCGGTTGTCGACGATGAAGGTCCACTTGGTGTCGTCCATGACCTTTTGCGCGATCAGCCGCGCCACGATGTCGGTAGCGCCGCCGGGCGTGTAGGGCACGACGAGGCGCACGGCCTTGTCGGGCCAGGCCGTGTCGGCAAGGGCGGGGGCGGCGCTCAGGCATGCGGCGGCCGCGGCGCACGCCAGCAAGGCGCGCCGTGTGGTGAAAAACATGGTGTCAGTCTCCGAGGGTGATGTTGTGTGTTTCGAGCGCGGCGATTTCTTCATCGCTGTAGCCCACTTCTTTCAGCAGCTCGCGGCTGTGCTCGCCGATGTGCGGCGGCTGCAGCCGGATGCCGGGCCGCTCGCCGTCGAGCGTGAACGGCATCAGCGGCACCTTGGCCGTGCTGCCGTCGTTCATGCGCACCGGCGCCAGGCCGCCGGTGGCGTTGAGGTGCGGGTCGTCGAACAGTTCCTGCGGCTTGGTGATGGGCGCGAAGGGCAGCTCGTTGCGCTCGAACACCTCGCTGAGTTCGGCGGCGCTGTGGTTCGCCAGGTGCGAGCGCAGGATCGGCATCATCCAGTCGCGCGCGCGCACGCGGTCGTTGTTGGTCTTCAGGCGCGGGTCGGCCAGCATGTCCTCCAGGCCGAAGGCCTTGCAGAAGATGGCCCACTGCTTGTCGCTCACCGCGGCCAGGAAGATCTGCTCGCCGTCCTTCACCGTGAACACGTCGTACACGGCCCAGGCCGAGATGCGGCTGGGCATCGGGTCGGCGGCCTTGCCGGTGGCGGCGAACTGCATCATGTGCTGCGCCACCAGGAACACGTTGTTCTCGAACAGCGCGGACTGCACCTCGCAGCCCTTGCCCGTGAGCTCGCGCTGGCGCAGCGCGGCCATGGCGCCGATGGCGCCGAACATGCCGCCCATGATGTCGTTCACGCTGGTGCCCGCGCGCAGCGGGTCGCCCGCGCGGCCGGTCATGTAGGCCAGGCCGCCCATCATCTGCACCACTTCGTCGAGCGCGGTGCGGTGGTCGTAGGGGCCGGGCAGGAAGCCCTTGTGGCTCACGTAGATCAGGCGCGGGTTGAGCCGGGCCAGCGTGTCGTAGTCCAGTCCCAGCTTCTTCATGGTGCCGGGCTTGAAGTTCTCGCTCACGATGTCGGCGGTGGCGATCAGGCGCAGCGCGGCCTCCACGCCCTCGGGCTTCTTGAGGTCGAGCGCGATGCTCTTCTTGTTGCGGTTGAAGGTCGGGAAAAAGCCCGAGCCCGAGCCGAGCAGGCGGCGCGTGTTGTCGCCTTCGATCGGTTCGACCTTGATGACCTCGGCGCCCAGGTCGGCCAGCAGCAGGCCACAGGTCGGGCCCATCACCATGTGGGTGAACTCGACGACGCGGATGCCGGCGTAGGGCAATGGATTGGCTTCAGACATGTGCGTTGTTTTCCTGGGCGAAGCCCTGAACGAACCCCTTGGGCAGGCCGGCCTCGGGTGTCATGCCGTAGACCGGTTCGCCGGGCAGGCCGGCCATGAGCGGCGCGCGCGCCGCGATGAGTTTTTCGATGTCGATGCCGGTGCGCACGCCCATGGCCTCGAACATGAACACGAGGTCTTCGGTGACCGCGTTGCCCGACGCACCCGGCGCATACGGGCAGCCGCCGAGGCCGCCGAGCGAAGCGTCGAACGTGCGCACGCCCTCGTCCCACGCCGCCAGGCAGTTCGCAATGCCGAGGCGCGCGTGTTGTGCATGTGGGCCGCGCCGGCGTGCTGGCCGATTTCGGCGCGCAGGCGCTTGAAGAGCCGCCGCACCTGCGCGGGGTTGGCGTAGCCACGGTGTCGGACAGGCCCGACTCGTCGGCGCCGGCCTCGATGCATTGCGCGGCCAGGCGGATCACGTCGTCTTCGGGCACCAGCCCCT
Source organism: Variovorax sp. E3 (assembly GCF_016082275.1). GTDB lineage: Bacteria > Pseudomonadota > Gammaproteobacteria > Burkholderiales > Burkholderiaceae_C > Variovorax. Next base: position 53,949 of record NZ_MOWM01000028.1, on the reverse strand, counting down.
GCAGCGTGCAACCGAAGGCGGTGGAGATGCCGGCCTCGAGCCTCACGCGCGGCGCGATGGCGCTGCGCAGCTCGGAGATGGCGCGCACCTCTTCCACCATTTCCCTCGGCGTCTTGCGCACGTTGGCCAGCGAATGCGCCACGCTGGCCGACACCGGCATGGTGAGCTTGTGCACGCCCGCCTCCAGCGCGGCCTGCGCACCCTTGCGGTTGGGCACCAGCGCCATCACCACGAGGCCGGGCAGCGTGACCGCATGGCGCACCACCTCGGCCGCGTCGGCCATCTGCGGCAGCAGCTTCGCGGGCACGAAGGACGCGACCTCGATCTCGCGCACGCCGGCCGCGTAGAGCGCGTCGATCCAGCGCAGCTTGTCGGCCGTGGGCATGGTCGCCTTGACCGACTGCAGGCCGTCGCGCGGGCCGACCTCGCTGATGAGGACATCGGGGGGTGTCATCGGGTGTGTCTCCTTTGGCGTCTTCGGAACCGCTTGACAGTTCTATCTGACAGAACTATATTCCGTTAAACAGAATTAGACCGTCGATCGCCTCGACTGTCAAGCCGACCCATGCCCCGCAAAGCCCAGACCGAATCGGTGTCCGACCTCCATGCCGCGCCCGGCGGCGCCGCCTCGGTCGACCGCGCGCTGAGCCTGCTCTCGGCCTTCCAGCCCGGTGACGAGGCGCTGTCGCTCGCGCAGTTCGCCGAGCGCACGCAGCTCTACAAGAGCACCGTGCTGCGGCTGCTGGCCTCGCTCGAGCACGCGCGCCTCATCCGCCGCCAGGACGACGGGCGCTATGCGCTGGGCATGGAAGTCGCGCGGCTGCACGGGCTGTACGCGGCGTCGCTGTCGGTCGAGCGCATCGTGCTGCCGGTGCTGCGCGCGCTGGCCGCCCACACGGGCGAAAGCGCCGCGTACCACGTGCGGCAGGCGCAAGGCGACAGCTGGGTGCGGCTGTGCCAGTTCCGGGTCGATTCATCGCATGTGGTGCGCGACCACGTGCGCGCCGGCGACCTGCTGCCCAACGACCGGGGCGCGGGCGCGCGCGTGCTGATCGCCTTCGGCCCCGAAGCCGAGCTGCCGCGCGGCACCAAGGAGCGCAAGCTGTACGACGGCATCCGCGCGCAAGGCTTCTGCGCACTGGTGGGCGACCGCACGGCCGAACTGGCGGGCATTTCGGCGCCGGTCTTTCATGCCGACGGCAGCCTGGCCGCGGCCGTCACGCTGACGATGCCCACGCACCGCTACGACGAGCGCTACATCGAGCCCGTGCGCGCGGCGGCGAAAGAGCTCGGCGGGCAGGTCTGACGCCGCGCAAGCGCGTCAGGCATCGGCCTTGAAGCCGGAGTTCTTGATCGGCATTTCCCAGCGCTTCAGGTGCGCCGCCTGGATGGCCGCGAGTTCGGCCGGCCCCGCGTGCGCGGGCACGAGCCCCAGCGAATAGATTTTTTCCTGCACGTCGGGCATGCGCAGCGCGTCGGCCACGGCCTTGTCGAGGCGCGCCACCAGTTCGGGCGACATGCCCGGCGGCCCGTACAGCCCGAAGAACGCATCGGCCGTCACGCTCAGGCCCGACTCCTTCAGCGTCGGCACATCGGGCAGCGCGCGGCTGCGCTGCTCGCCCGTCACCGCGAGGATGCGGACCTTGCCCGCGCGGTGGTGCTCGATGGTCTCCGAGGCCGTGTCGACCATCAGCGGCACCTGCCCGCCGATCAGGTCCTGCGCCGCCGGCGCGCCACCGCGATAAGCCACGTGCGTCATCGGCACGCCCGCCGCCTGGGCGATCAACTGGCCGGCGAAGTGCGGCACCGTGCCCGCGCCCGAGGTCGCGTAGTTGGCCTTGGCGGGGTTGGCCTTCATCCAGGCCAGCACCGCCTTCAGGTCACCGGCCGGTGCGCCGGGCCCGGCCGTCACCGCGAAGTCGAAGGTGCTGCCGAGCGCGATCGGCGTGAAGTCCTTCGCGGGGTCGTAGCCGAGGTTCGGGTAGAGCCACGGATGGATCACCATCGCGCCGCTCGGCGAGAAGACCAGCGTGTTGCCGTCCGGCGCCGCGCGCTTCAGTTCGCCCAGCGCGAGCCGCCCGGCCGCGCCCGGCTTGTTGTCGATGATGACGTTCTGCCCGAGCGACACCCGCATCTTGTCGGCAAGCACCCGCGCGACCACGTCCACCGACCCGCCCGGCGGAAAGCCGATCAGGATCCGCACCGGGCGGTCCTGTTGCTGCGCGAACACCAGCGGCGCGGTGGCCGCGGCGGCAAGGGCGGCAGCGGTGCGCGCTGCGAACTGACGGCGTTTCATGGTCTCGTCTCCTCGGGGTGGTGGTTGGGGAAGAAGCGGTCCCGGCCGGCGTCAGCGCAGCGCGGCGAGCAGCGCGCTGTTCTGTTCGGGCAAGCCGACGCTGACACGCAGCCACTGCGGCAGGCCGTAGGGGTCGAGCAGCGACACCTCGATGCCGGCCGCGAGCAGGCGCGCGTGCACGGTCTGCGCGTCGCCGACCTGCACCATCAGGAAGTTGCCGGACGAAGGGATGTACGCAAGGCCCAGTTCCTTGAAGCCCGCCGCGAGCTGGTCGCGGCCGGCCGTGTTGAGTTCGTAGGTGCGCGCCAGGAAGTCCGCGTCGCCCAGCGCGGCCACGGCGGCGGCCTGCGCCGGCGTCGTCACGTTGAAACGCGGGCGGTGAGCGTTCATGCGCGCCGTGAGGCCCGGTTGTGAGACGCCGTAGCCGATGCGCAGCCCGGCCAGGCCGAAGGCCTTGGAGAAAGTGCGCGCCACGATCAGGTTGGGCAGGCGGCGTACCCACGCGATGCTGTCGTAGCGCTGCGCGGGCGAGAGGTACTCGGTGTAGGCCTCGTCGAGCAGCACCGTCACGTGCGAAGGCACCGACTGCAGAAAGGCCAGCAGCGGCGCGGCGTCGATGAACGTGCCGGTCGGGTTGTTCGGGTTGGCGACGAACACCAGCCTCGTGTCGTCGCCGATGGCAGCGCGCATGGCGTCCAGGTCGTGGCCGAAGTCGCGCGACGGCACGACGGTGCTGTGCGCATGGGCGTGCGCCGCAGCCTGCGCGTAGACGATGAAGCCGTACTGCGAATAGACCACGCCCTCGCCCGGCTTCAGGCTGACCTGCGCCGCAAGCTGGAGGATCTCGCTCGAGCCGCTGCCCAGCGTGAGCCAGTCGGCCGGCACGTCGAGCCGGGCAGCCAGCGCGTTCTTCAGGGCCGTGCCGTTGCTGTCGGGGTAGTTGCCGGCGCCCTCGAGCGCGGAAGCGGCGGCCCTGCGGGCCGATTCGGGCATGCCGAGGGGGTTTTCGTTGGAGGCCAGGAGGATCATGGAGGCGGGGTTGAATTTATTTAAGAAGTTAAATATATCCAGTTGGCGTGCCTTCATCCACTGGTGCCTACCCTCTGCGCCGGTTCACTTTGTGACCGTGACATACCGGATGCCATCCGGCCGCAACGGCGCCAATCAGGCGTGGCAAAGACGTCCTCTCAGTCTCTTTGAATTACAAACAAAACTTATCAATTCAAAATTAATTAAATTCAGTTTTCAATTCATCCAGAAAATCGTCTCGCGGCTGCGAAGACCTGCCATGTGGCCCACAAAATCCTTCGACTCCGACCTACTTCGACAAGACAATCGATCGGCGCTCGAGTTTCTTGATTTTTCGAGCGTCGATCAGAAATTCAAGCAAGGCGAGGGGAACATGAAAAAACAACCAACCGTAGCGGTCGTGATACCTTATTTCAACGGATCCAAATTCATTGCCCGCTCACTAGCAAGCGCGCTGAATCAATCCATGCCGGCGAATGAAATCATTGTTGTCAATGACGGATCTCGAGCGACTGAAAGAGAATTTCTCCATCAATTGAAGAGAGAGCATTCGTTCAAAATAATCGACAAGCCGAATGGTGGGCAAGGCTCCGCACGCAATGCGGGAGTTGCGGCGAGCACCGCCAACTACATCTGCTTTCTGGATCAGGATGATTTCTTTCTGCCCGAGCATATCGAGATACTCCTGCAAGCCATTCCCGCAAATGATCGGCAGTTCGGCTTCGCCTATGCAGACCTCAAGATCGCAGACGGAAACGGCGACATCCTGTTCACGAATTTTGTAGAGTCGCACTCCCGGCAAAACCCTAAAACCTCGCTGATCGACCTGCTGCAAAACGACATGTTCGTATTGCCATCCGCCTCGATCATCTGCCGAAACGCCTTTGACGCGGTCTCCGGCTTCGATGAACAATTCACCGGATACGAAGATGACGACTTATTTTTGCGTCTTTTCCGCAAAGGGTATACCAACCACTTTGTGAACAAAGCGGTCACTGTGTGGTGCATTCACGCCGAGAGCACGTCTTACAGCATAAAAATGTGCAGAAGCCGATTTCGCTATTTCAAGAAATTAGCCACGACATTCAATGACGATGCCGATCGAAACTTGTTCATCTTCCGGGATTGCCTGATGCCGCGGTTCGGGAGCGCCTTCATCCGGGACGCCGTGAAGGCCGTGCTCGGCAACACTGAACACCGCCTGGAGGTTTGCGAGATCCTGCGAACGTTCTCCGCCATGGTGTCCCGGAACAGTTCCGTGGGACGCCGCCGAAAGGCGAAGCTCAAGTTGCTGGCGCTCCTGCTGACCCATAGCCCCAGATGGCTCCTCCGGACGCTGAAGGACGCACGGCGCGTCGCCCTCTTCCGTCGTCTGACAACTTGGTAGACACGGGTTGCGCCGGCAGGCCCGCCAATTACCCTCATTTTGTCACGAATAAAACCCACCTCCTGATATTGGTTACCTGCAACGCATCGAATAAAGTTGAGACATGCATCCGTCTGGAGAGCGCCCGTCGAGTCGGGCTTTGGCATCTGCCTCCACGCCTCCTTCTGACAGACACCGCCTTCCATCTCATTCAGCATTGCATCGTTCTCAAGGAGAAACCCCATGACCGCCCGCACCACCGCCCACGGACTCCAGGTCGCGACCGAGCTCCACCGCTTCATCGAGGACAAGGTCCTGCCCGCCAGCGGCGTGGCCAGCGACGTGTTCTGGAAGGGCTTCGACGCCATCGTCCACGACCTCGCGCCGAAGAACATCGCGCTGCTCGCGGAACGCGACCGCCTGCAAAGCGAGCTCGACGCCTGGCACAAGAAGAACCCGGACCCGATCGCCGACATGCCAGCGTACCGCGCCTTCCTCGAGAAGATCGGCTACCTGCTGCCGCAGCCCACGGGCGCGAAGGCCACCACCGCCAACGTCGACTCCGAACTCGCGCTGCAGGCCGGCCCGCAGCTCGTGGTGCCGATCCTGAACGCGCGCTACGCGCTCAACGCCGCCAACGCGCGCTGGGGCTCGCTGTACGACGCGCTCTACGGCACTGATGCCATCCCCGAAACCGGCGGCGCTGAAAAGGGCAAGGGCTACAACCCCGCGCGCGGCGCCAAGGTCATCGAGTTCGCGCGCAACGTGCTCGACCAGGCCGCGCCGCTGGCCAACGGCTCGCACAAGAACGCCACCGGCTACAGCGTGAAGGACGGCCAACTGGTCGTCGCGCTGCAAAGCAGCAGCACCGGCCTGGCCGACCCCTCGCAGTTCATCGGCTACCAGGGCGATGCCGCGTCGCCGTCGTCGGTGCTGCTCAAGCACAACGGCATCCACCTGGACATCCGCATCGACCGCAGCACCGCCATCGGCAAGACCGACGCGGCCGGCGTGAGCGACCTGGTGCTCGAAGCCGCGCTGTCGACCATCCTCGACCTGGAAGACTCGGTGGCCGTGGTCGACGCGGCCGACAAGGTGGTCGCGTATTCGAACTGGCTGGGCATCGTGCAGGGCACGCTGACCGAAGAAGTCGCCAAGGGCGGCAAGACCTTCACGCGCGGCCTCAATGCCGACCGCGAATACACCGGCGCCAACGGCCAGCCCGTGAAGCTGCACGGCCGCTCGCTCATGTTCCTGCGCAACGTGGGCCACCTGATGACCAACCCCGCTGTGCTGTACGAAGGCGGCAAGGAAATCCCCGAAGGCATCCTGGATGCCGTGGTGACCACCACCATCGCCACCGTCGATTTGAAGCGCAAGGGCAACTCGCGCACCGGCAGCATCTACATCGTCAAGCCGAAGATGCACGGCCCGGCCGAAGTGGCTTTCGCGAGCGAGCTGTTCGGCCGCGTCGAGCAACTGCTCGGCCTGCCCGCCAACACCGTGAAGCTGGGCATCATGGACGAAGAGCGCCGCACCAGCGTGAACCTGAAGGCCTGCATCGCCGAGGCCGCCGCGCGCGTGGCCTTCATCAACACCGGCTTCCTCGACCGCACCGGCGACGAGATGCACACCGCCATGCAGGGCGGCCCGATGATCCGCAAGGGCGACATGAAGTCCAGCGCGTGGATCGGCGCCTACGAAAAGAACAACGTGCTGGTCGGCCTGTCGTGCGGCCTGCGCGGCAAGGCGCAGATCGGCAAGGGCATGTGGGCCATGCCCGACCTGATGGCCGCAATGCTCGAACAGAAGATCGCGCACCCCAAGGCCGGCGCCAACACCGCCTGGGTGCCCTCGCCCACCGCGGCCACGCTGCATGCGCTGCACTACCACCAGGTCAGCGTCACGGCCGTTCAGCAGGAGCTCGAGAAGATCGACGCCGACGCGGAACGCGACAACATCCTCAACGCGCTGCTGCAGGTGCCGATCGCCGCCGAAGCCAAGTGGAGCGACGCGGAAAAGCAGCAGGAAATCGACAACAACGTGCAGGGCATCCTGGGCTACGTGGTGCGCTGGATCGACCAGGGCGTGGGCTGCTCGAAGGTGCCCGACATCCACAATGTCGGCCTGATGGAAGACCGCGCAACGCTGCGCATCTCGAGCCAGCACATCGCCAACTGGCTGCTGCACGGCGTGGTCACGAAGGCGCAGGTCGACGAGACCTTCCAGCGCATGGCCAAGGTGGTGGACGAGCAGAACGCGGGCGATGCGCTGTACCAGCCGATGGCCGGCCACTTCGCGACCTCGGCCGCGTACAAGGCGGCGCAGGACCTGGTGTTCAAGGGCATCGAGCAGCCGAGCGGGTACACGGAGCCGCTGCTGCATGCGTGGCGGTTGAAGGTGAAGGGCGAGGCCTGAATCCCGCTCTGCACTGACTGACGCGAACGGCACCTCGGGGTGCCGTTTCTTTTTCAGGCGCCCGGTTTCGTCTTTCTCCTGGGCTTTGCATCGGCGGGCGCGCCATGGACAGTTGCCGGAACTCACGGCGCAGTTCGCGCTCGAGTTCCTCTTCTGTTGGCAGATGAAGCTGATAGCGGCTGGCGAAGATGTTGCGCTCCTGCTGCTCGCCCAACGTGTACTTCACCACGGCGTCGTTCTTGTCGGGACACAGGATCACGCCCAGCGTCGGGTTGTCGCCTTCGGTGCGGCGTTCGCGATCGAAGTAGTTCACATAGAACTGGATCTGGCCGAGGTCACCGTGGGTCAGCTTGCCGACCTTGAGGTCGATCAGCACATAGCACTTGAGCACGGCGTGATAGAAAACCAGGTCGACGTAGAAGAGGTCGCCCTCGATCGTGATTCGCTCCTGCCGCGACACGAACGCAAAACCCTTGCCCAGTTCGAGCAGAAAGGTCTGCAGGTTGTCGATGAGCGCCTGCTCCAGCCTGGACTCCACCAGCTTCGGGGACTCCGGCAGGCCGAGGAACTCGATCACCATGGGATCCTTGAACGCGTCGAGAGGCTGTGTCACCTCCTGGCCGTGCGTTGCCAACCGCATCAACCCCTTCTTGTCCTTGCTCTTCGCCAGGCGGTCGTAGAGCAGGCTGGATGTCTGCCGCTGCAGTTCACGCACTGACCACGCGTTGCGGATGGCCTCGATTTCGTAGAAGGCGCGCGCCTCCAGCCTCGGCACGCTCAAGAGCTGCCGGTAGTGGCTCCATGAAAGGGACGAGTGCAGCGTGCCGGGCTGCCATCCCGTATCGCCCTTGGATTTCCGAGACGGCGTCTCGGAACTTACCTGAGGAGGGAGCGCTACGGACGCAATTGATTTCCGAGACGCTGTCTCGGAAATCAGCTCGGGGTAGCTCAAATAGAACTGCCGGAAGGCCTCGAGGTTGTCCACGGAATAGCCGCGACCGAACTCGGCATTCAGCCGCGCCGACAGATCCGCGAGCAGCTTGACACCATAACCAGCCCGGCGCTGCCCACGCTGCTCTTCCTCGACGATCTCGCGACCGATCAGCCAGTTGGCCGCAACTTGCGTCGTATTGACCGTGCGCGTCACGCCGGCGCGCGCTGCCTCCAGGATCTCGCGTACACGGCGGAAGATCGAAACGGCTTTTGCTCCGTAGGCTTCGCCGCACGGGCAGGGGTTGTGGGCGAAGTAGGCAATACGATCCTCCGGAGGGCTGTCGAGAAATTATGAAGGCACGACCGGCTCGGGCTCGATCCCGCCTTCTGTCATCCGCCGCATGGACCCTCGCATTCACGACGCGCTGGATGCGGAGGTCCAACCGCTGATCGACGCCTGAAACGAAAAGCGGAAAGCCGCGGCGCCGTCACCCCCGTGACCACGCCCGCGCGGCAATCCATTAGCATTCAGGCCGACTCATCCTTCCCGGCCTCCTGTCCCCATGACCACGAACGCGGCACCGACGCCCGCGGAGCGCACCGGCTCGCCGGGGCCGAACTCTCGCTTCTCTCCTCCTCACTGGTCCGCCTCCACGACCGCGATGCTGGTCGCGCTGGCCACCGCCTTCGCGCTGAGCCAGGCCTTCCGCACCGTCGGCGCGATGATGGCCACGCCGCTCACGCAGAACTTCGGGCTCACGCCCCAGCAGCTCGGCACGTGGGCGGGCACCTTCCACTTCGCGTTCGGCGTGATGCAGCTCGGCATGGGCGTGTCGATCGACATGTTCGGCGTGCGCCGCACGGTGCTGTGCGCCTTTCCGCTGGCCGTCGCGGGCGCCGCGCTGTGCGCGGTGGCGCCGAACTTTCATGCGCTGCTGCTCGGGCAGGCGCTGATCGGCGTCGGCTGCGCGCCCGCGTTCCTGGCCTGCACGGTGTTCATCGCGCGGCACTTCGACGCCGCGCGCTTCACGGCGATGTCGGGGCTGGTGATGAGCATGGCCGGCATGGGCATCGTGTTCACCGGCACGCCGCTGGCGCTGCTGATCGAGGCCGCCTCGTGGCGCGCCGGCTATGCGGTGCTGGCGGTGGCCGCGGTGCTCTCGTGGACCGTGATCTTCTGGCGCGTGCGCGAACCCGCGCGCGCCGTGACGGTGGACGCGCCCGCCGAACGGCAGACGCTGCGCAAGGCCGTGCGCGAGTTGCTGCCGCTGTTCGCGATGCCGCACACGCTGGGGCTGCTGTGCTTTGCCTGCGTGTCGTACGCGGCGTTCATCACGCTGCGCGGCCTGTGGCTCGGCCCGGTGCTGCACGACCGGCACGGCCTGTCGCTGGTGGCCAGCGGCAACGTGGCGCTGGTGATGACCGTGGCCGGCATGATCAGCCCCGCATTGTTCGGCCGCATGGACCCGGGCGGCGCACGGCGCGGCCGCTGGATGATGGGCTGCGCGCTGGCAGGCGTGCTGATGTTCGGCGCGATGGCCATGACGCATTCGACCGCCGTCGACATCGGCATGCCGATCGTCTACGGCCTGCTCTCGGGCTACAGCGTGCTGATGTACGCGTACACCAAGAACGCCTACCCGGCCGCCATGACCGGGCGCGCGATGGCACTGCTCAACATGGCGATGTTCCTGGGCGTATCGCTGATGCAGTGGACGACGGGCGTGGCCGCATCGTGGGCCGTGACGCACGGCGCGGAGCCGTTCCGCGCCGTGTTCCTCACGGTGGCGGGCATGCTGGCCGTGGGGACGCTGGCGTTCCTTGCGCTGCCGCGTTCGTCGGGCCATGCATCGCACGCCGACGAGTAGCACGCACCAGCGGCCGCGCGCGGCCGCTCGACGACGGCTTCATCCATGTCTTCACGCATGTCGTCAGTCCTCCATCGAACGGTACGCGGCCTTCTGCAAGGCCACCTTCTGCGCGCGCCGTTCCGCACGGTGCGTGCGCAGGTGGCGTCCCGCCTTCTGGTTGGATTCGCCGCGTGCCATCGCGGCCACCACGGGATTGCGAGGTGCCGTCATCGGCACCGAAAAGTAAAACCGGCCCAGACGCTTGTCGTCGTCTCGGGCCTTTCGTTGAGCACTCATGTGCGCACACTCCGAAAAACAAAAAAGCCCCGGCGAATGGCTGCGCGGGGCCTTTGTCGATGGGCCTCGGGCGGGTGCATGGATGCACGTCCGGCCGGGGCGGTCGGTGTGCGGGTCAGGTGTTCAGGAAACGCTTCATTGAATGGTGTTGTCGCCCGGGAGGTTGGTCGTCACCAGGCGCGGTGAGTAAAGAAACTGTTGCTGAAAAACGAAGGGCGGATTCTGGCGAGCCCCTGCGTGAAGCGCAAGACCCGCCTGCGCGGCTGTGGCGCAAAGCCGACGCGCCATAAATCTGAAACCGGGTGCGAATCCAAACGCGAAGCGGCCCCGTATTCGATCCAAGCGCATCGCGCCCCCGAGCTGTTGGCGGTTTCCACAGACACCTTCCAAGAACCATTCTTTCCAGGAGCCTTCAATGAAAAAACTCATGATTGCAGTCGGCGTTTCGGTCCTGCTCGGCGCTTGCGCTGGCGGCATGGGCATGAGCGGCAGTGGCAGCAGCGGGATGTCGTCGAACCCGATGGTCGGCGGCGCCGCGATGTACCCGACGAAGGACATCGTCGACAACGCCGTGAATTCGAAGGACCACACCACGCTGGTCGCCGCGGTCAAGGCTGCCGGCCTGGTCGACACGCTGAAGAGCCCTGGCCCGTTCACCGTGTTCGCGCCCACCAACGCGGCCTTTGCCGCACTGCCGGCCGGCACCGTCGACACGCTGCTCAAGCCCGAGAACAAGCCCACGCTGACCAAGGTGCTGACCTACCACGTGGTGCCCGGCCGCATGGACGGCCCCGCGCTGATGAGCGCCATCAACGCGGGCGGCGGCAAGGCCGTGCTGAAGACCGCCAGCGGCGGCACGCTGACCGCGACGATGAACGGCGGCAACGTGTGGGTGACCGACGCCAAGGGCGGCACCGCGATGGTCACCATCGCCAACGTGTACCAGTCGAACGGCGTGATCCACGTGATCAACAAGGTCCTGCTGCCGGGTTGATTCTTTCCTCTCCAGCGCGGTGACGGCGCGGCGGGCCTCTACTCAGGTTACTCAGGTTACTCAGGCGCGCTGCGCCGCGTCGGCTTCATCGCGCAGCCATTGCGCGAAGTCCTGCGCGTCGCGGTTGCTCGCGGCGCGCTTGGACACCTCGACAAAGTAGCCGCGGCGCGATGCCGCGCCTTCGCCCAGCGGCGCCATCAGGCGACCGTCTTTCACGAGCTCGCGCAGCAGCGGCATCCGCCCGATCACCACGCCCTGCCCCGCCACGGCCGCGGCCACCGCGTCGGCGTACTGCGTGAAGCGCAGCGTGCTCTTCATGCGCAGGTCGCTCAGCCCCATCACACGCAACCAGGGCTCCCAGTCGGTGGTCGGTGCCTCGCTGTGGTCGGGGTAGTCGACCGTGAGCAGCGTGAGGTCCGACAGGTCCGACGGCGCATGCAGCGCGGCCGCGAGCTTGGGCGAACACAGCGGCACCACCGACTCCTCGAACAGCGCCGGGCCCACGCCACGGCTGATCGGCGCAAAGCGCACGGCGATGTCGATGCGGCTGCTTTCCAGGTCGAGCACGTCGAGCGTGGCCGACACGCGCACGTCGACCTGCGGATGCGTGCCGGTGAAGCGCGCGAGTTTCGGAATGAGCCAGAGCGACGCGAAGCCCGGCGTGGTGGTGATCGCCACCTGGCGCGGCGCGGAGCTCGCGCGTACGCGCGCGGTGGCGTCGCGCAAACGCTCCAGGCTGTCGGTGACGGCGCGCTGCATGACGCCGCCGGCCTCGGTGAGCGACAGCGCGCGGTGCCGGCGCTCGAACAGCAGCACGCCCAGGCTGGCCTCCAGTTGCTGGATCTGCCGGCTCACGGCCGACTGCGTGAGGTGCAGCTCGGTGGCCGCGAGCGTGAAGCTCAAGCGGCGCGCGGCGGCCTCGAAGCTGCGCATCAACTCGAGCGGCGGCAGCTCCCCGCTCAGGGTTCCAAGGGCTTTCGCATTCTCTGGGTGCATGCAACGAGTTCCGAATGACCGTGTGTAATGGAGGAGCCGACTCACTATATTCATTCGTATCACGAATGCAATGGAGCTTGCCATGAGCACCTCTTCCACCTTTCACGTCAGCCTGCCGCACCGCTGCGTCTTCGCCGTTCCCGACGGGGCGGGCGTGGGCATCGAATGCCGCAGCGGCTCGGTCTGGGTCACGCTCGACCATGACCCGCGCGACATCGTGCTGGCGCCCGGCGAGCGCTTCGAGGGCACCGACCATCGGCGCGTGCTGGTGTCGGCGCTGGCGTCGTCATGCATCACCGTGCGCGATGCGCAGCCGGCCGCCATTCCCCTGACCCAGCGCACCGGCGCGCGGTCGCCTTGGCGACTCCTGCCCCACGGGTTGTCCCCGACTTGACCCGGCCCCATGGGCGTCGAACCATCGATGCCCATGAGCCCCGACGCATCCCGATCGCCGCCGTCGTTTTGACGGGCGGCTTTTTGCTTTCGGCGTCCGGCATTCCCAAGGCTTCCTGAACGAAGGACATGAACATGGCAGAGGCATACATCGTGGCCGCCGCGCGCACGGCCGGCGGCCGGCGCGGCGGCAAGCTCGCGGGCTGGCACCCAGCGGACCTGGCGGCGCAGGTGATCGACGCGCTGGTGGCGCGCAGCGGCATCGACCCCGCGGCGGTGGAAGACGTGATCCTGGGCTGCGTGAGCCAGGTCGGCGAACAGGCGACCAACATCGCGCGCAACGCGGTGCTGGCGTCGAAGCTGCCGGAGTCGGTGCCGGGCACCTCGGTCGACCGGCAGTGCGGCTCGTCGCAGCAGGCGCTGCACTTCGCGGCGCAGGCCGTGATGTCGGGCGCGATGGACGCGGTGATCGCGGGCGGCGTCGAGAGCATGACGCGCGTGCCGATGTTCACGCCCAACGTGCTGCCCGCCAAGGCCGGGCTGGGCACCTACATGAGCCCCGCGATGAAGGCGCGCTACCCGGGCGTGGAGTTCAGCCAGTTCACCGGCGCCGAGATGATCGCGAAGAACTACGGCATCGAGAAGAGCGCGCTCGACCGCTATGCGCTCGAAAGCCACCACCGCGCGATCGCGGCCACGCGCGTGGGCGCGTTCGACGACGAGATCGTGCCCGTCGACGTGCTGCTGGCCGACGGCACGCGCGGAGGCGAGCAGCACACGGTCGACGAAGGCATCCGCTTCGACGCCACGCTGGAGAGCATTGCCGCCGTCAAGCTCATCGCCGAGGGCGGGCGCTGCACGGCCGCCACTGCCAGCCAGATCTGCGACGGCGCGAGCGGCGTGCTGGTGGTGAACGAGCGCGGGCTCAAGGCGCTGGGCGTGAAGCCGCTCGCGCGCATCCACCACATGAGCGTGATGGGGCACGACCCGGTCATCATGCTGGAAGCCCCGCTGCCCGCGACGCAGCGCGCGCTGCAGAAGGCCGGCATGAAGATCGGCGACATCGACCTGTACGAAGTGAACGAAGCCTTCGCGCCCGTGCCCATCGCGTGGCTGCAGGCGCTGGACGCCGACCCCTCGCGGCTCAACGTGAACGGCGGCGCCATTGCGCTGGGCCATCCGCTCGGCGCCTCGGGCACCAAGCTCATGACCACGCTGATCCACGCGCTCGCCAAGCGCGGCAAGCGCTACGGCCTGCAGACCATGTGCGAAGGCGGCGGCATGGCCAACGTGACCATCATCGAGAGGCTGTGACGATGAGCGACACCTCTTTCATCCTCCATGACCTGGCCGACGGCATCGCCACGCTCACGCTGAATTTGCCGGCCAAGCTCAACCCGATCGCGCGCGAACTGCAGGTCGAGTTGCGCGATGCGCTGGAGCGCATCCGCGACGACCGCGCGGTGCGCGCCGTGATCATCACCGGCGCGGGCAAGGCCTTCTGCGTGGGCGCCGACCTGAGCGCGATGGCGCCGGGCGAGGCGGGCAAGTCGCTCGGCGCGCAGACCGCCGAGGCGATGCAGGCGCTGAGCAACCCGCTGATCGAGACGCTGCGCACGCTGCCGGTTCCGGTGGTCGCGGCGGTGAACGGCCCGGCGGCCGGCGCGGGCGTGGGCCTGGCGCTGGCGGCGGACGTGACCATCGCGGCGCGCAGCGCGTACTTCTACCTGCCCTTTTTGCCGAAGCTGGGCATCGTGCCCGACCTGGGCTGCACCTGGGCCATTCCGCGCCGCGCCGGCAAGGCGCGCGCCATGGGCATGGCGCTGCTCGACGAGCGCGTGGGCGCGGGGCGCGCGGTGCAGTGGGGGCTGATCTGGGCCTGCGCCGACGACGAGCAACTGATGGACGAGGCACGCGCCATCGCGCAGCGCCTCGCGCGCCTGCCCGCGCATGCCGTGATCGAGGCGCGCGAAGCCTTCGAGGCCTCGGAGCGGCACACGCTGAAGGAACAGCTGTACTACGAAAGCGAACGCCAGCGCGAGCTGATCGACCGGCCGAGCTTTCGCGAAGGCGTGAGCGCGTTCCTGCAGAAGCGCGCGCCGGAGTTTCCGGGCCGCTGAGCTCCAGAGGCTTGAGCCAGGCCCCGCTCAGTGCGGGCGCCGGGCGATCTCGTCGCGCCGATCACCTCGCCACCACCACGGCACCGGGGCCGTCGAGAAAGTACTCGCTGTCCGTCGGCGCGCGCAGCCGCATGAAGCGGTCCTCGCCCACTTGCATGGTGTGGCCGGCCGCCATCTCGGCGCCGCTGTCGACCAGGTAGCGCAAGACGTTGCCGAACAGGTCGAGGTAGGTCTGGCCTTCGTGATGGCCCGCGGTGAGCACGGCGAAGTCGGGGTGGCCGAAACGGTCGGCGCCGTAAGTGCGCATCCACACGCCCTGCACGCCCTCGACTTCGTATTTGACGAAGCCGCAATACAGCATCGGCAACGGGAGGGTCCGCAGCAGCTCGAGCGGGTCGTCTTCCACTTCGGCATCGAACATCGCGGCCGGCAACGACGTGTGGGCCGCCTCGTTCACCAGCGCCAGCGCGCCGAGCCGGGCCAGCGCACCGGCCACGACGCCCAGCGCGACGTACTGCTCGAACACCGAGGCCTCGTGGCCGGCGTAGTAAAGAATCACGTGGCTGCGGTGCGCGCGCACCTGCGCCTTGAGCTCCTGCGGATAGTGCGCGGGCGCCACGCAGACTTCGAGCGCGTCGGCCGGCATCGGCGCGTCGAAGCCGACCAGCCGCACGACATGGTTCCGCCAGCCCGCCAGCGCGATGAAGGGGCTCTGCTCGGGCGTGCTTTCGCAGCGCGCGTCGGCGGTCGACGGGTGGTAGGCGCGCAGTGCCTGGCCGAGCGCGGCGATGTCGATGTTCAGCGGCTGGGCGAACAGCACCGTCAGCGCGACGGGATCTTCCAGGTCGGGGTTCGCCACCAGCGCGCCGGTGTCGTCGGGCTCGTCCTTGCGGCCGAAGAAGCGGGAAAAGATGCTCAACGTAGAGACTCCTTGAAAGCGATGTGCGACGAATGAGCGCACGGCGAAAGGAACTGTAAACGCGAGCGAATCGCCGCCCGGCCGATTGGCCCGCGCGCGGCGATTGCGCCAGAATGGCCCTCCCCGCGCGCGAAGGAAGAACCCCCCCATGTCCACCGACCTCACCAACGCCTTCTACGCCCAGTCGGGCGGTGTCACTTCGGTCATCAACGCGTCGGCCTGCGGCGTGATCGAAACGGCACGCAAACACCCGGGCCGCATCGGCAAGCTCTACGCCGGGCGCAACGGCATCATCGGCGCGCTGACGGAGGAGCTGATCGACACCGGCGGCGAATCGGCCGAGGCCATCGCGGCGCTGCGCGGCACGCCCTCGGGCGCCTTCGGCTCGTGCCGCTACAAGCTCAAGTCGCTCGAGAAGAACCGGCGCGAGTACGAGCGGCTGATCGAGGTGTTCAAGGCGCACGGCATCGGCTACTTCTTCTACAACGGCGGCGGCGACTCGGCCGACACTTGCTTCAAGGTGAGCCAGCTGTCGCAGTCGATGGGCTATGCGCTGCAAGCCATCCACGTGCCCAAGACCATCGACAACGACCTGCCGCTGACCGACTGCTGCCCGGGCTTCGGCTCGGTCGCGAAGTACGTGGCGGTGTCGACCATCGAGGCCTCGTTCGACGTGCGCTCGATGGCGGCCACCTCGACCAAGGTGTTCGTGCTCGAGGTGATGGGGCGCCACGCGGGCTGGATCGCGGCGGCCGGCGGGCTCGCGGCGGACCAGGGCATTCCGGTGGTGGTGCTGTTCCCCGAGATCGAGTTCGACAAGGCGCGCTTCATCGCGCGCGTCGATGCGCTGGTCAAGCAGCACGGCTATTGCTCGGTGGTCGTGTCCGAAGGCTGCCACCACCCCGACGGCACCTTCCTTGCCGAGCAGGGCACGCGCGATGCGTTCGGCCACGCGCAGCTCGGCGGCGCGGCGCCGGTGGTGGCGCAGATGATCAAGGACGCGCTGGGCCACAAGTTCCACTGGGCCGTGGCCGACTACCTGCAGCGCGCGGCGCGGCACATCGCCTCGGCCACCGACGTGAAGCAGGCCTACGAGCTGGGCCAGCGCGCGGTCGAGCTGGCGCTCGAGGGCCGCAACGCGGTGATGCCGACGATCGAGCGCACGTCCGACGTGCCGTACGCGTACCGCATCGGCAGCGCGCCGCTCGAATCGGTCGCGAATGTCGAGAAGCCGATGCCGCGCGACTCATTTCGGACGACGGCTACGGCATCACCGAGAAGTGCCGGCGCTACCTGCTGCCGCTGATCGAGGGCGAGGACTACCCCGCCTACAGCGGCGGCCTGCCGGTGTACGTGACGCTGCGCAACCAGGCCGTGGCGAAGAAGCTCCCTGCATTCGAGCTCGCATGACCACTTCGGCTGCAGCCCCCGGACTGATCGACGCCACGCGCTGCCCGCTGTGCGGCGAGCCGAACCGCTGCGCGATGGAAATCGAGCGCGAGACGGGCCAGGCGCAGCCGCCCTGCTGGTGCATGCAGGTCGACTTCAGCAACGCGCCGCTCACGAACCTGCCGGAATCGATGCGCGGGCTGGCGTGCATCTGCGTGCGCTGCGCGACGGGCGCGGTGCCGCCTCAGGGCTGACTCGCGTCCTGCGATTGGCCCTGGGTCTGGGATTGCGTCTGTGGCGGCGCCTGCTCGTCGGGCGCGAGCGCCGCAGGCACAGTCGCGGGCGCAGCCACATCGCTGGCCACCACCATCGTCGGCGCGCTGCCCGGCCGCTGCCCGGTGATCACGCCGTGGATGAACTGCAGCTTGCCCACCGCCGCGCGCGGCAGCACGAAGGGGTAGTAGTCGGGCTGGCCCATGCTGCGCGACAGCTCGTTGAGCACGTTGGTCAGCAGCACCCAGCCGTTGATGAAGTCCAGGAATTTTCCGGCGTCGGGATGCTCCGGCTGCCACAGGTCGGCCAGGCTGAAGAGGTCGCTCGTGAGCTCGACGTGGTGGCATCGACGCCGAAGCTCATCGCGGTATCGGCCGTGTCGGCCATGTGCAGGTAGTGGGCCCAGGTCTCGGCCCAGTCTTCCCACGGGTGCGTGCTCGCGTAGCTGCTGACGAAGCGGTCGGCCCAGTCGGGCGGCGGGCCCTGTTCGTAGTGGTGCTGCAGCGCGGCGGCGTAGTCGGCGCGGTCGTCGCCGAAGAGCGTGCGGAAGTCGTCGATCCACGGCGTGGGCAGCACCAGCAGGTCCCAGTAGTAGTGGCCGATCTCGTGGCGGAAGTGACCCAGCAGCGTGCGGTAGGGCTCGCGCATCTCGGCGCGGATGCGTTCGCGCACGGCGTCTTCGGCCTCCTCGGCGTTGAGCGTGATCACGCCGTGCTCGTGGCCGGTCATGACGTGCGGGCCGCCCGGCATGTTGCTGAGGAAGTCGAAGGCCAGACCGTGCACCGGGTCGGCATGGCGGCTCACCACCGGCAGGCCCAGCGCGAGCAGTTGCGAGATGAGCCGGCGCTTGGCGGTCTCCAGCTTGCGCCAGAGTTCGCCGTTGCTCTCCAGCGAGAGATCGGGAATGGTGCGCGTGACGCTGCAGGCCAGGCAGTAGCCCGGCGCCAGGCCCTGGTGGTCGACGGGCAGGGCCTCGCCCTCGCGCGCGGCCGGCACCATCCAGCTGCAGGCCGCGGGCGTCATGAGGTTGGCGCAGCGTCGGTAGGTCGGGCCGTGCGGATCGCCGAACACGGTGAAGGTGTCGGGCTGCGCGCCCCCGCCTTCGGCCGGCGCGAGCGGCACCACGCCCAGGCGATCGATCACGTAGCCCAGCGGCGTGTGGCAGGCCAGGCATTCGCTGTTGCGCAGGAACACGGGCCGGCCGCACTGGCAGCGGTAGGCGCGGCTCACGGTGGGCGCGGCGAGTTCGGAGGCGAGCGTGGGCGCGCCTTCGGGCTCCATGACGGGCGCGTTGGCTTGTTGTTCGTCGAGTGGAGAGTCCATGGGGTTGTCTTGATCTTCTGGAAGACGCACAGGGGACAGCCGACCCATTGTGCGACCGGCCCGCACGCCCTTCACCGCGCAAACACCGATATGCTTGTAGGACGACGGACCCCGAGACATTCCGCCGCCCCATGACCTCCCCACACACATCCGAAGCCGCGACCACGCCGGCCCCGCCTTCCATCGGCACGATGCGCCAGCGCTATGGCGAGCACTACCGCTGGTATTTGCTGCTGTCGGTCATGGTGGGGACGATGGCGTCGATCATGTCCTCGACCATCGTCAACGTGGCGATCCCGGGCATGAGCCACCACTTCTCGCTCGGGCAGGAGCGCGCGCAGTGGGTGAGCTCGGGCTTCATGGTGGCGATGACGGTGTCGATGCTCACCACGCCCTGGCTGCTGTCGCGCTACGGCTACCGGCGCACCTACGTCGGCACCATGTTGCTGCTGCTGGTGGGCGGCATCGTGGGCGGCGTGGCGAATGACTTCTCGCTGGTGCTGTTCGCGCGCGTGGCCGAAGGGCTGGCGGCGGGGGTGGTGCAGCCCATTCCGGCCATCATCATCCTGCGCGCCTTCGAGCCGCACGAGCAGGGGCGCGCCAGCGGCATCTTCGGCATGGGCGTGGTGCTGGCGCCGGCCATCGGGCCGAGCATCGGCGGCGTGCTGGTCGACCTGTTCGGCTGGCGCTCGATCTTCTTCATGGTGGTGCCGTTCTGCCTGGCCTCGCTGTGGCTGGCCTACAAGTTCGTGCCGACCACGGCGCCGGGCGGCGTGGCGGCGGTGCGCGGCGGCGGGCTCGACGCGCGCGGGCTGGCGCTGGGCACCGTGGGCACGCTGTGCCTTCTGAACGGGCTGGTGGCGCTGCGCGGCGACTCGCCCCTGCAGGCCGCGCTGCTGCTGGTGGGCGCGCTGGCCGCCTTCGCTGTCTTCGTGTGGTGGCAGCGGCGGCTCGCGGCCTCGGGCGGCACGCCGCTGATGAACCTGGCGCTGTTCAAGTACCGCCAGTTCGCCATGGGCAGCGTGGTGGCGTTCATCTACGGCACGGCGCTGTTCGGCTCGACGTATCTGCTGCCGGTGTACATGCAGGTGGGGCTGCACCTGTCGGCGTCGCACGTGGGCACCATCCTGCTGCCGGCGGGCATCGTGCTGGCGCTGACCATCGCGGGCGTGGGCCGGCTCGCCGACAAGCACCCGACCTGGGTGCTGGTGACCATCGGGCTGGCGCTGCTGGCCGCGTCGTTCGCGCTGATGATGCTGCTGCGGCTGGACAGCGCGCTGTGGCTGCTGGTGGCGTTCGCGATCATCGGGCGCATCGGGCTGGGCTTCATCCTGCCCTCGCTCAATCTGGGCTCGATGCGGCCGCTGGCCAAGCCGCTGATTCCGCAGGGCGCGAGCGCCATCAACTTCGTGCGCATGCTGGGCGGCGCGGCGGCGTGAGCCTGTGCGCCATCGTGCTCGAGTGGCGGCTGGCGGCGCACGGCGATTCGCTGGCCAACCCGATGAGCAGCCCGGCGCGGCTGGCGGCGTTCGACGAAGTGTTCGCCATGCTCGCGGGACTGTGCGCGCTGGCGGTGTGCGCGGCGTGGCAGCTGCGGCAGGGGCCGGCCGAGGCGGCGCGCAAGACGGGGTAAACCCCGGCGGCGGAAAGCGGGGCTTTCGCTTTCAATTGTTATTAGTTGTATCTAATTCGACAGCGAGCCCCATCCCCATGCACCGCAGAAATTTCATTGCTGCCTCGGCGGCAGCCGTGGCCATGCCCGCGCTCGGCCTTTCGTCTCTTGCCCATGCCGCCGAGAGCGGCGTGAGCGACACCGAGATCGTGCTCGGCCACACCGGCATCCTGAGCGGGCCGCTGGGCGCGCCGATCAAGGTGGTGGTGGCCGGCGCGGGGCTGGCCTTCGACGCCGTCAATGCGCAGGGCGGCCTGGCGGGCCGCAAGATCAAGCTGGTGTCGCTCGACGACGAGCTGGTGCCCCAGAAGGCCGTGGCCAACTACGAGAAGCTGCTCGGCGAGCACCACGCCTTCGCCTTCTTCGGCTGCGTGGGCTCGGGCACGACCGCGGCGGCGGCCAAGGTGCTGAACCAGAGCGGCGCGCCGATGGTCGGCGGCTACGCGGTGTCCGACTCGGCGCGCGAGAAGGTCGCGGGCTCCGGATACTTCGTGCGCGCCACTTTCGCGCGCGAGGCGCAGGCACTGGTGCAGCACCTGACAACCATCGGCGTCTCGCGCATCGCCGTGGCCTACCTCGACAACCCCGGCGGCGCCGAAGTGGCCAAGCTGGTCGAGGCCGCGCTCGCGACCTTGCAACTCAAGCCCGTGGCCGCCGTGCCGGTGAAGGGCGACGGCTCGGCCAACGAAGCCTCGGGCAAGACGCTGGCCGACAGCAAGGCGCAGGCCGTGATCATGTACCTGGGCGGCGGCATCGGCGGCGAGGTCATGAAGAGCGCCTGGGCCGCGGGCGGGCGCCAGATGTTCTACGGCATGTCGATCGTGCCGGGCGACGTCACGGCGCGGCTGGTGGGCGACAAGACCAGCGGGCTCGCGATTTCGCAGATCGTGCCCTACCCCTGGAGCGAAGTGGACGCCGGCGCCAGGGAGTATCGGCAGCTGGCCGAGCGCGCGAAGGTCGACGTGGGCTACCTGAGCTACGAAGGCTATGTGAACGCGCTGGTGATGATCGAGGCGCTGCGCCGCACCGGGCGCGACCTGACGCGCGCCAAGCTGCACGCCACGCTGAAGTCGATGAAGCTGCGCGTGAGCAACATGGAGGTCGACTTCACCGGCGCCAGCAACACCGGCTCGCGCTTCATCGAGATGGTGCGGGTGACGAAGGAAGGCAAGTTCCTGCGGTAGCGCCGCACCGGCCGCGCGAATCGCGGCCTGAATCGCGGTCTAATCGCAGGCATGTGCCAATTGCTAGGGATGAACTGCAACACGCCGACCGACGTGACCTTCAGCTTCACGGGGTTCGCGCAACGCGGCGGCCGCACCGACCACCACGCCGACGGCTGGGGCATCGCGTTCTTCGAGGACCGCGGGCTGCGCCACTTCGTCGACCACCAGCCGGCGTGCGAATCGCCGGTGGCGGAGCTGATCCGCCGCTACCCCATACAGAGCCGCAACGTCATCGCGCACATCCGCAAGGCGACGCAGGGCGAGGTCAACCTGCAGAACTGCCACCCGTTCGTGCGCGAGCTGTGGGGGCGCTACTGGGTGTTCGCGCACAACGGCGACCTGAAAGAATTTCGCCCGCGCCTGCATGGCAACTTCCACCCGGTGGGCAACACCGACAGCGAGCACGCCTTCTGCTGGATCATGCAGGAGCTGGCCAAGTCGCACGCGGGCGTGCCGAGCATCGAGGAACTGACGCTCACGCTGCGCGAACTGGCCCCGCAACTGGCGAGCCACGGCACCTTCAACTTCATGCTGTCCAACGGCCAGGCGCTGTGGGCGCATGCGTCGACCAACCTCTGGTACGTGGAGCGCCAGCACCCCTTCGTCACCGCGCAGCTGTCGGACGAAGACCTGGCGATCGACTTCGCCCAGCACACCACGCCCAGCGACCGCGTGGCCGTGGTGGTGACGGCGCCACTGACCACCAACGAGGCCTGGACGCAGTTCGCGCCGGGCGAACTGCACGTGTTCGTGGATGGGCGGCTTTCGGGGCGGTAGGCCGGCGTTGCAACCTTTTTACTGACACATTTTCGCAACAGTGCAATAAAGTATCGGTGGGCGGGTGCGAGTGGATGAACAATAACGGTTCTCATTTGCATTATTTCGAACCGCCCATGCCTGCCACTCCCTTCTACCTCCGGCCTACCGTGGTCGCAACGCTGCTCGCGCTCCATGCCGCCGCAGCCCTGGCCCAAACCACCCCGGCCGAACCGGCCGCCGGTGCGGCATCGAGTGGCACGCTGACCACGGTGAACGTCGAAGCCAGTGCCGACGCATCGGCCGAAGGCCTGACCAAGCCCTACGCCGGCGGCCAGGTGGCGCGCGGCGGGCGCGTGGGCATCCTGGGCAACCAGGACATGATGAGCACGCCGTTTTCCAGCACCAACTACACCAACGAGCTGATCCAGGACCAGCAGGCCAAGAGCGTGGCCGACGTGCTGCTGAACGACCCGTCGGTGCGCCAGGCGCGCGGCTTCGGCAACTTCCAGGAGCTGTACGTGGTGCGCGGCTTCCCCGTGTACTCGGACGACGTCTCGTACAACGGCCTGTACGGCATGCTGCCGCGCCAGTACATCGCCTCTGAATTCTTCGAGCGCGTGGAAGTGTTCCGCGGCGCCAACACCTTCCTGAACGGCGCGGCCCCCGGCGGCAGCGGCATCGGCGGTGCCATCAACCTGCTGCCCAAGCGCGCGCCCAACGAGCCGCTCACGCGCGTCGGCTTCGGCGTGCAAAGCGGCGACCAGGGCTTCGTCAACCTCGACCTGGCACGCCGCTTCGGTCCCGACGACAGCCTGGGCGTGCGCGTGAACGCGGTGCGCCGCGACGGCGGCACCGGCGTCAACAAGGAAAGCCAGGAACTGAGCGCCTTCGGCGTGGGCCTGGACTGGCACAACCGCAACGTGCGGCTGTCGGCCGACTTCGGCTACCAGGACTACGACCTGAAGGACGGCCGCCCGAGCCTCACGCCCTCTTCCTCGCTGCCGATTCCGCGCGCGCCCGACGCCCGCACCAACTTCGCCCAGCCCTGGAGCTACTCGAAGGAAAAGGACACCTTCGCCACCTTCCGCGGCGAAGTCGACATCACCGACAACATCACGGCCTGGGCCGCCGGCGGCGTGCGCCGCAGCAACGAAGACAACGTGCTGTCGAACCCGACGCTCGTCGACAACTTCGGCAACACCAGCAACACGCGCTTCAGCAACACCCGCAAGGACCGCATCGGCACGGCCGAAGTGGGCGTGCGCGGCAACTTCGTCACCGGCCCGGTCAAGCACAGCGTGGTGGTGTCGGCGGCAAAGTACAGCAACGACCGCGACAACGCCTACGCCATCTCGGCGGGCAGCGTGCGCAACAACATCTACTCGCCATACCCCTCGCCCTACCCGTTCGCGAACGCGCCTTCGTGGGTAACACTCTGGACGATCCGCGCCTGACCGACAAGATCGACACCTCGAGCGTGGCCATCGCGGACACCATGTCCTTCCTGGACGACCGCCTGCTCGTCACGCTGGGCGCGCGCCGCCAGACCATCGAGCAGACCAGCTTCGCCTACAACACGATCAAGCAGAGCAGCACCTACGACAAGAGCAAGACCACGCCGGTCGCCGGTGTCGTGTACAAGTTCACGCCGACCATTTCGGCCTACGCCAACTACATCGAAGGCCTCGTCAAGGGCAACGTGGCGCCGGGCACCGTGAACAACCGTCCGGTCACGAACGCCGGCGAGATCTTCGCGCCCTACCAGGCCAAGCAGAAGGAAGTCGGCGTCAAGTACGACGGCGGTACGGTCGGCGCCAGCGCCGCGTTCTTCACCACCGACCAGCGACGTACTACTACATCGGCCAGACCTACGGCTCCTACGGCAAGCAGCGCAACCAGGGCCTGGAGTTCTCGGTGTTCGGCCAGCCCGTCAAGGGCCTGCGCCTGCTCGGCGGCCTGACGCTGCTCGACCCCAAGCAGAAGAACACGCAAGGCGGCGCCACCGACGGCCTCACCGCCATCGGCGTGGCCAAGCAGCAAGCCAACCTGGGCGCCGAGTGGGACGTGCCGGGCCTGCGCAACCTGTCGCTGAACGCACGCGTGCTCTACACCTCGAAGCAGTACGCCAACGCCACCAACACGCAGTCGGTGCCGTCGTGGACGCGCGTCGACATCGGCGCGCGCTACCTGGTCGACCTGGGCAACAACCGCACGCTCACGCTGCGCGCGCGCATCGACAACCTGTTCAACAAGTCGTACTGGGCTTCGGTGGGTGGCACGCAAGGCTCCAACTACCTGGTGCTGGGCGCGCCGCGCACCTTCGCGGTGAGCGGCACCATCGACTTCTGAGCACGCCATGCGCGCCTTCGCGACCACGGTCCACCGCTGGGCAGGACTCGCGGTCGCGCTGTTCCTCATCGTCTCGGGCCTGACCGGCGCCGTCATCTCGTGGGACCACGAGATCGACGGCTGGCTCAATCGCAAGCTCTACGACACCACGGCACGCGGCCCGTTCAAGGACCCGTTCGAGCTGGCGGCCGCCGTCGAAAACACGACCCGCGCGCGAGGGTCGCCTACCTTCCGCTCGGCTTCGAGGAAGGCCACGCAGCCGGCTACTTCGTGCAGCCGCGCACCGACCCGGCCACGGGCAAGCCCTTCAGGCTGGGCTACAACCAGGTGTTCGTCGACCCGGTGACCGCCGAGGTGCGCGGACAGCGCGACTCGAGCGCCGTCTCGCTCAAGCCCGAGACGCTGATGCCCTTCCTGCGCAAGCTGCACTACATGCTGCACGTGCCGGCCATGTGGGGCACCGACCGCGTCGGCTACTGGATCATGGGCGGCGTGGCGCTGCTGTGGCTGCTCGACAGCTTCGTGGCGCTTTATCTGACCACGCCGCGCAGGCTGCGCAAGGCCGTGCATCCCGAGCACCGGCCCGCCGCCGTCTGGTGGCAGCGCTGGAAGCCGGCATGGACGGTGCGCTGGGCGGCCGGCGGCTACAAGCTCAACTTCGACCTGCACCGCGCGGGCGGGCTGTGGATCTGGGGGCTGATCCTCGTCATCGCCTTCACCTCGTTCTCACTGAACCTCTACAAGGAGGTGTTCTACCCGGTGCTGTCGCTGGTCTCGAAGACCACGCCCGGGCCGTCGGCGCTGGTGCCGCTCGCGCCGCTGGGCACGCGCATCGAGCCGACGATCGGCTTGCGCGAAGTGGTGGCGCAGGCCGACGCCGAGGCGCGGCATCGCGGCTGGACCACGCCGCTGGGCGGCGTGTTCTACAACGCGCGCGGCGGCTTCTACAACGTGTCTTTCTTCGACCACGCCACGCACGACGACAGCGACGGCATGGGCTTGTCGAACCTCTACATCGACGGGCGCGACGGCCACGTCATCGGCAGCAACCACCCCTGGCACGGCACGGCGGCGGACGTGTTCTCGCAGCTGCAACTGCCGCTGCATGGCGGGCGCATCCTCGGCATGCCGGGGCGCATCCTGATGTCGGCCATGGGGCTGATGGTGGCGATGCTGTCCGTCACGGGCATCGTCATCTGGGCACGCAAGCGGCGCTCACGGCGGCTGCAGGAGCGGCGCCCAGGACTGTCCAAGGCAGCCTGAGGCGAACCTCAGGCCAGGCTTTTTTCCAGCGCGTCGACAAACATCTTCGGCACGTCGAAGCCGGTCTGCTCGGTGATTTCCTGGAAGCAGGTCGGGCTGGTCACGTTGATTTCGGTGACCGAGTCGCCGATCACGTCGAGCCCGATCAGCAGCAGCCCGCGCGGTGCGAGCACACGGCCGATGGTCTCGGCAATTTCGCGGTTGCGCGCCGTCAGCGGCTGGGCCACGCCCTTGCCGCCGGCCGCCAGGTTGCCGCGCACCTCGGTGCCTTGCGGAATGCGCGCCAGCACGAAGGGCGCCGGCTCGCCCGCGATGATCAGGATGCGCTTGTCGCCCTGCACCACGTCCGGCACGAAGCGCTGCACCATGATGGTCTCGGCGCCGTCCTTGTTGAGCGTCTCGACGATGGAGCCGAGGTTCAGCGCGTCCTGCTTCACGCGAAAGATGCCCATGCCGCCCATGCCGTCGAGCGGCTTCAGGATGATGTCGCCGTGCTCGGCATGGAAGTCGCGCACGGCCTGCGCGCTGCGCGTGACCAGCGTGGGCGTGACGAACTGCGGAAACTCCATGATCGCGAGCTTCTCGGGGTGATCGCGCAGCGCGCGCGGCGTATTGACCACGCGGCCGCCTTCGCGCTCGGCCTGCTCCAGCAGGTGCGTGGCGTAGATGTACTCGGCGTCGAAGGGCGGGTCCTTGCGCATCAGCACCACGTCGAAGTCCTTCAGCGCCTTCGACTCGGTGATGTCGACGCGGTACCAGTCCCTGGCGTCGCCGGTCAGCGTGATCTGCTGCACGTTGGCGGTGACGAGGCCGCCCGACTTCCACTGGATGTCCTGCGGCAGGCAGGCCGCGATGCGATGGCCGCGGCGCTGGGCCTCGCGCATCATCGAGAAGGTCGTGTCCTTGTAGATCTTGAACTGATCGAGCGGGTCGGCGACGAAGAGGATGTTTTTCATCAGGCGTTCTTTCCGGCGCCGGGAGCGGCGGCCACTTGCACTTGGGTGTCGGGCGCGATGTTGCCGGAAGCGGCGATGTCCTTGCCGGCGGAGGCCTTTGCGGGCTTGCGGCCCAACTGCTGCACCGCGAGCGCCACCGCCCCGGCCACCACGCCCCAGAAGGCTGAGCCGATGCCCGCCAGCGTCACGCCGGAGAGCGTGACCAGGAAGGTGATCAGCGCCGCCTCGCGGTGCGACTCGTCGCGCACGGCCGCGGCCAGCCCGCCGCCGATGGTGCCCAGCAGTGCCAGCCCGGCGATGGCCGCGACCAGCTCTTTGGGAAACGCCGTGAGCAGTCCCGTGACGGCCGCGCCGAACAAACCGATCACCACGTAGATCGCGCCGCAGCTCACGGCCGCCGTGTAGCGCCGCGCCGGGTCTTCATGCGCCTCGCGGCCCATGCAGATGGCGGCGGTGATGGCGCTGAGGTTCAGGGCAAAGGCGCCGAAAGGCGCGAGCACCAGCGTGGCCAGTCCGCTGAGGGTGATGAGCTTGCTGACCGGCAGGTCGCCGTAGCCGGCGGCCCGGATCGCCGCCACGCCCGGCAGGTTCTGCGAGGCCATGGTCACGACGAACAGCGGCAGCGCCAGGCTCACGATGGCCTGCCAGCTGAAGACCGGCATGGTGAACACCGGCCAGGTGAACGTGAAATGCACCGTCGACCACGCCAGTTGCCCGCGCGCCGCCACGTAGACGATGGCCACCAGCAACGTGAGCGGCACCGCGTAGCGCGGCAGCAGGCGCTTGGAAACGAGATAGGTGCCGAGCATCAGCAGCACCAGCGGCAACGCGGTCTGCGCCGCGATGAAGGCGCCCAGGCCGAAGCGGGCCAGCACGCCCGCGAGCAGCGCGGAGGCGATGGCCATCGGGATCCTGTTCATGACGCGCTCGAACCAGCCGGTGGCGCCCGCCAGCACGATCAGCACCGCGCAGACGATGAACGCGCCGACCGCCTCGCCCATGCCGTAGCCCATGCCCGCCACCGCCAGCACGGCCGCGCCGGGTGTGCTCCAGGCGATCATCACGGGTTTCTTCCACCACAGCGAGGGCAGCGCCGAGGCCAACCCCATGCCGATGCCCAGCGCCCACATCCACGAGGCGGCCATCTCAGGGGTGGCGCCGAAGGCCTGCGCGGCCTGGAACACGATGGCCACCGAACTCGTGAAGCCCACGAGCACGGCGACGAAGCCCGCGGTGAAGGCCGAAAGGCTCAGGTCCTTGAAGAATGACATCGGGCGATTGTGCCGCCGGCGTCAGATCTCGATCTTCGACCCCAGCTCGACCACCGCGTTGTTCGGCAGCCCCAGGAACGCCGCCGCCCCGCTCGCGTTGTGGTGCATCTGCGCGAACAGCTTCTCGCGCCATGGCGCCATGCCGCTGCCCAGCGTGGGAATGACGACGTCGCGCGACAGGAAATAGCTGGTCGTCATCGCCTCGAGCTGGCAGCCGCGCATGCGCGCGTTCTCGAGCGCGCGCGGCAGGTCGATGTCGTTCTTGAAACCGTAGTGCACGATGATCTGCCAGCAGTGGTGGCCCAGCGCCTCGATCTCGATGCGCTTGTCCATCGGGATCCAGGGCACCTCGTGGTTGCGCACGGTGACGAACATGTTCTGCTCGTGCAGCACCTTGTTGTGCTTGAGGTTGTGCAGCAGCGCGTTGGGCACCACGCCCGGCTCGGCCGTGAGGAACACCGCGGTGCCGTCCACGCGCACCGGCGGGCTCACGAACACCGAATCGAGAAAGGACTTCAGGTCGATCGCGTCGGCGTGCTGTGCCTCGCCCATCAGGCGCCGGCCTTCCTTCCACGTGATCATCAGCGTGAACACGAAGCCGCCGATCATCAGCGGGAACCAGCCGCCTTCGAACAGCTTGAGCAGGTTCGAGGCGAAGAACATGAAGTCGACGAAGAAGAACACGGCCGTCGAGCCGATGCACAGCAGCAGCGGCAGCTTCCACGCGTAGCGGATCACGAAGAAGGTCAGCACCGTGGTGATCAGCATGTCGGTGGTCACGGCGATGCCGTAGGCCGCGGCCAGGCTGCTCGACGAGCGGAACATGACGACCGCCAGCACGATGGCCACGAACAGGCCCCAGTTGACCAGCGGAATGTAGATCTGCCCGGCCGTGCGCACGCTGGTGTGCTCGATGTTCAGGCGCGGCAGGTAGCCCAGCTGGATGACCTGGCGCGTGACGCTGAAGGCGCCGGTGATGAGGGCCTGCGACGCGATCACGGTGGCGGCGGTGGCCAGCAGCACCAGCGGAACCAGGGCCCATTCGGGCGCCATCATGAAGAACGGGTTCTTCACCGCCTCGGGGTTCTCCAGCAGCAGCGCGCCCTGGCCGAAGTAGTTCAGCGTGAGCGCCGGCATCACGACCGAGAACCACGCGATGCGGATCGGGCTCTTGCCGAAGTGGCCCAGGTCGGCGTACAGCGCCTCGGCGCCCGTGACGCACAGCACGGTGGCGCCCAGCAGGATGAAGCTGGTGCCGGGGTTGTCCCAGATGAACTTCAGCGCATAGAACGGGTTCAGCGCCTTGAGGATTTCGGGGTGGTGCACGATCTGCGACACGCCCAGCACGGCAATCGCCAGGAACCACACCAGCGTGACCGGCCCGAAGAACTTGCCGATGCCCGCCGTGCCGCGCTTCTGCACCACGAACAAACAGAACAGCACGACCAGCGTGAGCGGAATCACGTAGTGCGTGAAGTGCGGCGACACCACCTCCAGGCCCTCGACCGCCGACAGCACCGAGATGGCCGGGGTGATGACCCCGTCGCCGTAGAAGAGCGACGTGCCGAAGATGCCAACCACCAGCAGCAGGTGGCGCAGGCGCGGTTTGTCGGCCACCGCGCGCGAGGCCAGCGCGAGCATCGCGACCAGGCCGCCCTCGCCTTCGTTGTCGGCCCGCAGCACCAGCACCACGTACTTGATGGAGACGATGACGGTGAGCGTCCAGAAGAACATCGACAGGATGCCGTAGACGTTCTCGACCGTGAACGGCACGTGGCCGTGGCCGAACACTTCCTTGACCGCATACAGGACGCTGGTGCCGATGTCGCCGTAGACGACGCCGATGGCGCCGACGATCAGGCCGGCTGAGATGGTTTTGGGGGCTGACACGAAGTCGATGGGAAAAGGGCTGGCCGCTTGAATCGACGCGTCAGACACGCCGGGGACCCGTGGCGGCGGATCTTCCGGCGCCACGCATCCCCTCCGCCCTTTGGGTTCCGTTGATGTGGGGCCGCTATTTTGCCGCCGCCCGCCGCTGCCGCAAGGCCGGCCCCCACAATCATTCGTAGATTTCGGCGTCCGGGTCCGTGGCTTCCATCTCGTAGCTGGCGGCCACCATGGCCAGCCGGCCGACCACGCCGTACATGTAGAAGCGGTTCGGCGCACTGGCGCCGGGCTTGGCGCCGGGCTGCGGCAGGTGCGCGCTCTCGGAGAAGGCCAGCGGCACGAAGCTCGCGCCGGGCAGCTTGAGGTTCTCGTCGGGCGCCTGCTCGGCGTGCACGCGGTAGAAGCCGCCGACCACGTAGCGGTCCATCATGTAGACGACCGGTTCGGCCACGCCGTTGTGCACGCGCTCGTTGGTCAGCACGCCTTCCTGGACGATCAGCTCGGTGGGTTCACGCAGGTCTCGCAAATCGCGAGCCTCGCGGGCATCGCGCCCGGCGCCGGCCTTGGCGGCGGGCACGCTGCGCGGCTTGCCGATCAGCGCCTCGACGTCCTTGGCATCGCGCACCGTCACCACGCCCGGGCTGCCGCTGCCGCTGTGGCCGCCCTTGACGACCACGAAGGGCTTCTCGTTGATGCCGTATTCCTTGTACTTGCGGCGCACCTTGGTCAGCACCGCGTCGACATGGCTGGTCAGCACGTCGATGCCGCGGCCCTCGGCCACGTCCACGCCTTCGGCGCGCGCGTAGATCGGGTTGATGAGCCACGGGTCGATGCCCAGCAGCTTGCCGAAGCGCTTCGACAGCTCTTCGTAGCTGTGCAGGTGGTTGCTCTTGCGGCGCACCGACCAGCCTGCGTGCAACGGCGGCAGCAGATACTGCTCGTGCAAATCTTCGAGGATGCCGGGCGTCCCGCCGAAAGCTCGTTGTTAAGGAGAATTGTGCAGGGATCGAAGTTCTTCAGGCCCAGCCGGCGCTTGGTGCGCACCACCGGTTCCAGCGTCACGATGTCGCCACCGGGCAGCTCGATCTTCTTGGGCGACTTGATGGCCGGGTCGATCGACCCGATGCGCACATTGAGCCCCGCCATGTGGAAGATGCGCGCAAGTTGCGCGATGTTGGCGAGGTAGAAGGTGTTTTTCGAGTGATTTTCCGGAATGACGAGCAGGTTGCGCGCTTCCGGGCAGATCTTCTCGATGGCCGCCTGCGCCGCCTGGACGGCCAGCGGCAGCATTTCCTTGGTGAGGTTGTTCCAGCCACCCGGGAACAGGTTGGTGTCGACCGGGGCGAGCTTGAAGCCGGCGTTGCGGATGTCGACGGCGCTGTAGAACGGCGGCGTGTGTTCCATCCATTCGAGCCTGAACCAGCGCTCGATGGCGGGCATCGAGTCGAGTACCCGCTGCTCCAGTTCGTTGATCGGGCCGGTCAGGGCGGTGACGAGATGCGGAACCATGCGGCGGCCTTGTTGGTTTTTTGCTTAAAGGTGGAGCGGAATTGTAGGATTTGGGGATGGCCGCCCCAATGACAAGACTGCGCGCGGGCGCATCAGGTCCGGACCTCGCCCTGCCCCAGCACCACGTACTTGAGCGAGGTCAGTCCTTCGATGCCCACCGGTCCGCGGGCATGGAACTTGTCGGTACTGATGCCGATTTCTGCGCCCAGCCCGAACTCGAAGCCGTCGGCGAAGCGTGTGCTCGCATTGACCATGACGCTGGCCGAATCGACCTCGCGCAGGAAGCGCTGCGCATGCACATGGTCGCGCGTGACGATGGCGTCGGTGTGGTGGCTCGAATAGCGGTTGATGTGCGCAATGGCCTCGTCCACGCCGGCCACCACCTTGATGCTGATGACGGCTGCCAGGTATTCCTCGGACCAGTCGGACTCGACCGCGTCGAGCACCTTGGCCAGCGGGTCGATGGCGCCGTCGGCGCGCAGGATGCGGGCGGCCTCGGGGTCGCAGCGCATTTCCACACCCTTGGCCGCGAAGATGGCGGCGATTTCGGGCAGGAAGTCTTCCGCCACCGTGGCCGACACCAGCAGGCCCTCGGCGGCGTTGCAGGGGCTGTACTTCTGGGTCTTGGCGTTGTCGACGATGCGCAGCGCCATGTCGAACTCGGCCGTGTCGTCCACGTACACGTGGCAGTTGCCGTCCAGGTGCTTGATGACCGGCACCTTGGCGTCGCGGCTGATGCGCTCGATCAGGCCCTTGCCGCCGCGCGGAATGATCACGTCGACGAACTCGGGCATGGCAATGAGCTGGCCCACGGCTTCGCGGTCGGTGGTCTGCACCAGTTGCACGGCGTCCACAGGCAGGCCGGCCTCGGCCAGCGCCTCGGACACCAGCAGCGCCAGCGCCTTGTTCGACTCGATGGCTTCCGAGCCGCCGCGCAGGATGGCCGCGTTGCCGCTCTTGATGGCCAGGCTCGCGGCCTCGATGGTCACGTTGGGTCGGCTCTCGTAGATCATGCCGAACACGCCGATCGGCACGCGCATCTGGCCCACGCGGATGCCGCTGGGCTGCTGCTTCATGCCGATGATTTCGCCGATCACGTCGGCCATGCCGGCGAGCTGCTCGCAGCCCAGGGCCACGGTCTCGACGACCTTGGGCGTGAGCTTGAGGCGGTCGACCATCGGCGCCGACAGGCCGGCAGCCGTGGCGCGCTCCAGATCTTTCTGGTTGGCGACGGCCAGCACCGGGCCGGCTTCGCGCAGGCGCCGGGCGAGCGCCTTCAATGCTATGTTTTTGGTAGCTGCATCCGCACGGGCCATGAGGAATGCAGCGGCTTTGGCTTGCAGACCCAGGGTCTGCATGTGCTCGCTGACGTTGAACGCGTTCATCCGGGCATTTTCCCACGCCGACCCGCGCCCCGGATGACACGGGCCTTTTGATGGCTCAAGCCATCAGACAAAGCTCAGGCGCGGCGAGGCGCGGAGGCCGTGCTGCTGCAGGCCCGGCACAGCATCAGCGCCAGCCGCTGCAGCGCCTGCCAGCCGCTGGCGGGCCAGTCCGGCTGCTTCAAGCCCTTCACGATGCCGTCCACCACGTGCGCGGCGCGCAACAGGCGGGTCAGCATGCGGTCGTCAAGGCGCGGCAGCACGCGCTCGAAGGCGCGCTCGCGCGGGCCCCAGATGCGGTTTTCGCGCAGCGCCATCGGCAGCGGGCGCCCCGAGGCCATGGCGTCCTTCACGCGCTTGAGCGCGCGGATGTCCTCGGCGATCGTGTAGTGCACCAGCACCTCGGCCTCGCCCTCGGCCTGCAGGCCGTCGAGCATGCGCGCCACGCGCTGCGGTTTGCCGGCCAGCACGGCCTCGGACAGCTTGAACACGTCGTAGCGCGCCACGTTGTTGACCGCGCCCTCGACCTGCTCCCAGCTGAGCTCGCCCGCCGGATGCAGCAGCGCGAGCTTCTGGACTTCCTGGTGCGCCGCGAGCAGGTTGCCCTCGACGCGGTCGGCAAAGAACTGCAGCGTGCGCTGGCCTTCGTCGCCGGGCATCACGCGCTGGCCCTGCAGGCCCAGGCGCTGCGCGATCCACTGCGGCAGCGCACCGCGCTCGATCGGGTCGACCTGGATGCTCACGCCGTTGTTCTCCAGCGCCGAAAACCAGGCGCCGGTGCGCGTAGCCTTGTCCAGCCGCGGCAGCATCACCAGCGTGAGTGTGCTGTCGTTGCCGACGGCGGACTCGGCCAGCTGCTGCAACGCCGTGCTGCCGTCCTTGCCGGGCTTGCCCGAGGGAATGCGGATCTCGACGATCTGCTTGTCGGCGAACAGCGAGAGCGAGCCGCCGGCCGCGAGCACCGCGCTCCAGTCGAAGTGCGCGCCGGCCACGGTGTACGAGCTGCGCTCGGTGTAGCCCTGCGTGCGCGCGGCGGCGCGGATGGCGTCGGCCGCCTCCTGCGCGAGCAGCGGCTCGTCGCCGTGGATCGTGTAGAGCGGCTTCAGGCCCTTCTGCAGGTGAGCCCCGAGCGAGGCGCTGGCGAGTTGCATGGAATCGGGAGCGTGCGCGAGCTGGAAAACGTCTAGAGCGACTTCACTGCGGCGATGCGGCGCATCAGCTGCTGCGCGATGTCCGACTGCATGTCGCGGAACAGCAGGTCGGCTTCGCCTTCCTTGGCCAGCGCATTGGTTTCGTTGAAGCTCAGGTCGCGTGTCTGCGAGACCTCGGTGGCCGGCAGCAGGTCCTTGCCGCCGGGCGTGTGCAGGCGGAAGCGGATGCGCAGCTGCAATTGCAGCTCGCGCACCAGGCCGGCCGAGTTGGTCGAGATCACGAAGCGGTTGCGCTCCTCGCCCAGGATCTCGAGCACGACGTCGGCCTTGGCCGCGTCCTCGGCGGGCAGCACCGTCACCGAACCGGTCGCGCGCAGTTCGCGCCGGATCTGGTTGATCATGGCCGACTTCAGGAGCGCCTCGCTCCCCGCCACCGACAGCGTCTTGAACGCGAAGACCGGCGCCTTGCGCAGCTCGAAGCCGCACCCGGCCAGGCCGAGCGAAGCGCCCGCCACCGTCAGCCCGAGAAGAAAGCCGCGGCGCGGCAGCGAGACATTGCGAGTGTTCATGCTTGAGTCGTTCAATCAAAGAACCACGTTGACCAGGCGGCCGGGAACCACGATCACGCGCTTGGGCGGCGCGCCTTCGGCGAAGGTGACGAAGTCGTCGCAGGCCAGCGCCAGCTTCTCGATCTCGTCCTTGGAGGCGCCGGCCGGCACGCTGAGCTTGCCGCGCAGCTTGCCGTTGACCTGCAGCATGAGTTCGATCTCGTCCTGCACCAGCGCTTCGACGTCGACCGTGGGCCAGGCCGCGTCGAGCAGGCCGCCCAGGCCCTTGTCGTAGCCCAGTTCGCTCCACAGCTGCTGGGCGATGTGCGGCGTGGCCGGGTACAGGCAGCGCAGCAGGATGCCGAAGCCCTCGCGCACTGCAGCCGCGTCGCCCGCGCTGCCGTCGGGCTTGAAGCCTTCCAGCGCGTTGAGCAGCTTCATCGCGCCCGACACCACGGTGTTGTATTGCATGCGCTGGTAGTCGTAGTCGACCTGGCGCAGCACGGTGTGCACCTCGCGGCGCAGCGCCTGGGCGCCCTTGCCGAAGGCCTGGCCGCCGGCCGCGACGGGGGCCACGTCCGCCTGCGCGACACCGAAGTTCCACACCCGACGCAGGAAGCGGTAGCTGCCCTCGACGGCCGCGTCGTTCCACTCGAGCGTGGCTTCGGGCGGCGCGGTGAACATGGTGTACAGGCGGGCCGTGTCGGCGCCGTACTTCTCGATCAGGTCCTGCGGGTCGACGCCGTTGCGCTCGCTCTTGCCCATCTTGCCCACGCCGCCGTACTCGACCTTCGTGCCGTCGGCGGTGGTGCCGCCGACGATGCGGCCCTGCGCGTCGAGCACGGTCGTCACCTCGGTGGGCGGGAAGTAGTCCTTGCCGCCCTTCTCGTTGCGCTTGTAGAAGATGTGGTTGAGCACCATGCCCTGGGTCAGCAGCTTGCTGAAGGGCTCGTCGGCCTTCACCAGGCCCAGGTCGCGCATCACCTTGGTCCAGAAGCGCGCGTACAGCAGGTGAAGAATCGCGTGCTCGATGCCGCCGATGTACTGGTCCATCGGCATCCAGTAGTCGGCGCCGCCGGCCACCATGGCTTCGTCGTTCTTCGGATCGCAGTAGCGCATGAAGTACCACGACGAATCCACGAAGGTGTCCATGGTGTCGGTCTCGCGCCGCGCGGGCTTGCCGCAGACGGGGCAGACCACGCCGGCGTGGAAGCCTCGTGCTTGTGCAGCGGGTTGCCCGAGCCGTCGGGCACGCAGTCGGTCGGCAGCACCACGGGCAGGTCTTTTTCGGGGACCGGCACCGCGCCGTGTTCTTCGCAATGGATGATCGGGATCGGCGTGCCCCAGTAGCGCTGGCGGCTCACGCCCCAGTCGCGCAGGCGCCAAGTGGTCTGCAGCTCGCCCAGGCCCTTCTGGCCCAGCGCATGCGCCACGGCGGCCACGGCCTCCTTGTAGGTCATGCCGCTGAAGTTGTCGGAGTTGATGGTCACGCCGCGCTGCTTGTCGCCGTACCAGTCCTGCCACTTGTGATAGTCGAAGTGCGGCTCGTCGTCGACCAGCACCACCTGGATGATCTCGATGCCGTACTTGTTGGCGAAGGCGAAGTCGCGCTCGTCGTGCGCGGGCACGCCCATCACGGCGCCGTCGCCGTAGCCGATCAGCACGTAGTTGCCTACCCACACCGGCACCTGCTCCTCGGTGATCGGGTGCGTCACCGTGAGGCCCGTGGGCACGCCCTTCTTCTCTTGCGTGGCGAGCTCGGCCTCGGTGGTGCCGCCGTTCTTGCACTCTTCGATGAAGGCCGCGACCTTGGGGTCAAGCGTGGCGGCGTGCGTGGCCAGCGGGTGCTCGGGCGCCACGGCGCAGAAAGTGACGCCCATGATGGTGTCGGCGCGCGTGGTGAACACGTACATGCGGCCGTCCTGGATCGGCTTGCCGCTCGCGTCCCGGATGTCATGCGTGAAGGCGAAGCGCACGCCCTCGCTCTTGCCGATCCAGTTTTCCTGCATCAGCTTGACGCGCTCGGGCCAGCCCGGCAGCTTGTGCTGGGTGTGCTCGAGCAATTCCTCGGCGTAGTCGCTGATCTTCAGGTAATAGCCCGGGATCTCGCGGCGCTCGACCGTGGCGCCGGTGCGCCAGCCCTTGCCGTCGATCACCTGCTCGTTGGCCAGCACGGTCTGGTCGACCGGGTCCCAGTTCACGACCTGGGTCTTGCGGTAGGCAATGCCCTTTTCGAGCATCTTCAGGAACAGCCACTGGTTCCACTTGTAGTAGCTCGGGTCGCAGGTGGCGATCTCGCGGCTCCAGTCGATGGCCAGGCCCATGGCCTGGAGCTGGCCCTTCATGTAGGCGATGTTCTCGTAGGTCCACTTGGCCGGGGGCACGCCGTTCTTCAGCGCCGCGTTCTCGGCCGGCAGGCCGAAGGCGTCCCAGCCCATGGGCATGAGCACGTTGTAGCCGCTCATGCGCAGGTAGCGCGTGAGCATGTCGTTGATCGTGTAGTTGCGCACGTGGCCCATGTGCAGCTTGCCGCTGGGATACGGCAGCATCGAGCAGGCGTAGTACTTCTTGCGGCTCGCGTCCTCGGTGACGCGGTAGGCATCGGCGGCGCTCCATTGCGCCTGGGCAGCGGACTCGACGTCGCTGGGTTTGTAGCTGGGATTCATGGCGGTTCGGCAAGAGCCCGGCGCAAGGCGGCCGGGAACGCGGGATTATCGCGCCCGGGAGAAAGCCCCGGCCCGCAGACTCTAGACTTGGGGCACGTAACCTGCGTGTTGCGCGGGTAACGCCCGCCATCCGGCGGGTTTCGCACTGCCTGGAACCCCCATGAAACTGCGCCTGAAACACCTCGCCCTGGCCCTCGCGACCGCCGCCGGCCTTGCCACCTCCGCCACGCCGCTGTGGGCCCAGCAGAACGACAGGCCCCTGCGCCTCGTCGTGCCCTTCGCCACCGGCGGCGCGCAGGACGTCATCGCCCGCTACCTGGGCGCCAAGCTCACCGACAGGCTGGGCCAGCCGGTCATCATCGACAACAAGGCCGGCGCGGGCGGCATCGTGGCCGCCGACGCGGTGGCCAAGGCGACCGACGGCGCCACCGTGCTGCTGGCCACCGGCGGCGCGGTCACCATCGCCCCGCACCTGCAGGCCAAATTGCCCTACGACCCGGTGCACGAACTGGTGCCGGTGGCGCTGGTGGCCGACACGCCGATGACGCTGTCGGTGCGCACCGAAAGCCCCTACAAGACCGTGGCCGATGTGCTGCGCGACGCCAAGGCCCGCCCGGGCCTGGTCACCTACGCCTCGACCGGCAACGGCACCGTGTCGCACCTGACCGGGGCGCTGCTGGCCCAGGCCGGCGGCGTGAACCTGCTGCACGTGCCCTACCGGGGCGCCGCGCCCGCCATGACCGACCTGCTGGGCGGGCAGGTGGCGACCATCGTGACCAGCGTGGCCTCGATCGAGCCCATGGTCGCCAGCGGCAAGGCGCGCGTGCTGGGCACCTTCTCTCGCGTGTCCCTCCCCAGCATGGGCTCGGCGCCCACCATCGGCGAGGCCACCGGCCTGCCGGGCATGGAAGTGCCGGTCTGGGTCGGCGTGATGGCACCGGCGCGGATGCCGGCGGCGAGCATCGAAAAGCTGTCGGCGGCGCTGGTCGAGGTGTGCAACCTGCCCGAGACCAAGCAGCGCTTCGCCCAGTTGGGCGCGGTCAACACCTGCGGCGGCCCGGCCGCGCTGGGCAAGGTCGTGACGGAAGACAGCCAGCGCTGGGCCAAGGTCATCAAGCAGGGCGGGATCAAGATTGACTGAAGTTCGCCAGGGCGGAAGCTACCGCGTCGGCATCGCCGGCACCGGGGCGATCGCGCTGGCCAGCGCGGCCTGGCTGCGGCAGGCGGGGCACGGCGTAACCGTGTGGTCGCCCGGGGGCCGGGGCGCCGAGGCGCTGCGTACCCAAGCGCTGGAAGCCAGCGGCGTGCAGTCGTTTTCGGTGACGGTCGAGGTCGCCGACGGCGCAGCCGGGCTGTGCCAAGCCAGCGACGTGCTGCTGCTCGCCCTGCCCGTCAACGGCCACAGGCACGTGATGGACGCGCTGTTGCCCTTCCTGCGCGACGGCCAGACCGTGATCGTCAGCTCGATGGCCTCGCTGTCGTCGCTCTATCTGCATGAAGCCGCCCGCCGCGCCGGCAAACGGATCACCGTCGCCAGCTTCGGCACGACCGTGCTGACCGCGCGTCGGGAGTCCGGCACGCAGGTCAAGGTCATGACGCGGCGCAAGGCGGTCGGCGTGTCGGCCCTGCCCGGCGCCAAGGCGGCCGAAGCGGTGGCGCTGTGCACGGCGCTCTTCGGAGAAGGCTTTTTCGTGCAGGACAGCGCCCTCGCCAGCGCCCTGGCCAACGTCAACCCGCAGTCCCACGGCCCGCTCGCGGTCTTCAACTGGACGCGCATCGAGCGCGCCGAGAACTGGCCGCAGTACCACTGCATGACCCCCGGCGTGTCGCGCGCGATCGAGGCGCTCGACCAGGAGCGGCGCGCCGTGGCGCGGGCCTTCGGCATCGAGGTCGGGCCCATCGAGGCGCATTTCGCGCGCTCCTTCGGCACCACGTCCGAGAAACTAGAGGACATCGCCGCCGAGCTGCACGCCAAGCGCGGCGGCCCGCCCGGGCCGGTGCAGGTCGACACCCGCTACGTGACCGAGGACATGCCCTACGGCCTGGCCTTCATCGAGGCGCTGGGCGCCATCGCCGGCGTGCCGACGCCCGCGACGCGCACCATCGTGGACGCGGCCTCGCTGGTCAACGGCGTCGACTTCCGCCGCGAGAACGACCTTCTCGAGCCGCTGGGCCTGGCCCGCGAAACCGTCGCGGGGCTGCTGGCCCGCCTGTAGTGCTTATGAAGCGTCGGCTTCGGGGAACACCGGCTCCCCGAGGTTGAGCATCAGCCGGTTGGCCCAGGCAAAGAGGGCCACCGAATGGACCAGGTCGAGGATTTCCAGCTCGCCCAGCCCGACCTCCTTCAGCGCCTGGATGTCGTCGGCAGACACCTTGTCGGGCTCGGCTCCGAGCCGGACCGAGAACGCGACGATGGCCTTTTCCCGCGCCGTGGTGCCGGCCGTTTCCGGCGCGTCGAACACCTGCGAGATCACGTCGTTGCGCTTGGCCAGCTGCTCGAAGCGCTGCGCATGCACCGACGCGCAGTACACGCAGCCGTTGACGCGCGATTCGACCGTGGCCCCCAGCTCGCGCTCGGCGCGCGGCATGCCGCCCGGCGCGAACATGATCGCGTTGAAGGCGATGGAGCGCTGCAGCAGTATCTCGGGCTGGTGCGCCAGCACCAGGAAGTACGGCGAGGTGCGCGCCTGCGGGCTCATCTCGTCGAGCGCCGCCAGTTGCGCGGGCGTGGCCGTGTCGACATTCACCGTGTCGAGCCACGGCTTCCACTTCAGCACGTCGGTGGTGAAGCCCTTGATGCGGATCGGGGTCGTCATGCCGAAGCCTCCACGGCGGCCAGCGCCTTCAGGCCCGCGGCAACGCGGATCTGGTACGAAAGAAATGCGATCAGCTGGCTCATCGCGACGATGGCCGGCGTCGACAGGCCGCTGTCGGCCAGCGACTGCACAGCCGCCTTGTCGCCCTCGATGGGGCGTTCGATCAGCTTGCCGGTGAATGCCAGCACGGCCTGAAGGCGGGTGTCACCGACTGGCCGGCCGCTCGCGACCGCCTCGACCAGCGCGCCGTCCGCGCCCTCGGCCACGAGCCGGTCGCGGTAGTGCGCGGCCAGGCTCTCGGCCTTCGAGACACGGCAGGCATGCAGCGCAACCAGCAGGCGCTCGGCCACGGAGAGGCCTTCGACGGCCGGCGAGAACATCGCGTCGTAGCTGCCCTGCGTCGCGGCAACGACCTTGTCGCGCTGGCGCCGCAGCGCCCAGGTGGCCTGGTCCGGCGCCAGCGCAACGGCGGCGTCGATCACATCGGGAGTGGTGAGGGTGGTCATGGGGTCAGTTTCTTTCTTGCGGCGGCAGCGCGGGCGTCCATTCGTCGCCGAACAGCTCCGGTTCGGCATAGGCCTCGATGTTGGCCCAGTGGTGGTCGAAGTCCTCACGGTAGAACAGGCCGGCCATGCCGCTCGCGAGCCGCTTGGCGCCGTCGCTGATGGCCGGGATGTCGCCCGACACCGTGCCGTGCGACAGCGCCGCCGGGTAGCAGAAGCAGTGGATGCGCCCGAGCCCCGGGCATTCGCCCGCCGCGCGCTCCTGGAATTCGAAGGCCGGCCCGAGGTCGGGCGAGTCGGCCAGCTCCTGGTCTTCGTCGCCTGGGGCGGGCACGAAGCGGTCTTTCCAGGTGCGCACATGGGCGGCGATGGCCGCGAATTCGGGGCGGTTCGGCCAGTCGACCTTGAAGCCGGTCGAGACGATCAGGAAGTCGAATTCGAAATCGCCCTTCGGCGTCGACACACGCATCGCCTCGCCCTGCGGCGTGATCGACAGGATCGGGCAGCCGAAGTTGAAGAACGCATTGGGGTGGCCCGACACGCGCAGCGTGCTGCCGTGCGGCGGCGGCACGTTCGCCACGTTGATGTAGTGGCGGATGCGCCACTTGAGTTCGTCCGGCAGGTCGTAGTGCCCCTGCGTCAGCCCCGGCACGCCCGCGCCCTTGCCCTTGTTGACGCGCGGCAGGTCGGGCCGGCGGATCAGCAGCTCGACGCTGTGCGCGCCGGCCTCCAGCGCGGTGGCCGCGCTGTCCATGGCCGAGGAACCCGCGCCGACCACGCCCACGCGCAGGCCCTGGAGCCGGCCGTAGTCCATGTCGTCGGAGGAATGCGCC
Source organism: Variovorax sp. E3 (assembly GCF_016082275.1). Taxonomy (GTDB): domain Bacteria; phylum Pseudomonadota; class Gammaproteobacteria; order Burkholderiales; family Burkholderiaceae_C; genus Variovorax. Next base: position 12,562 of record NZ_MOWM01000028.1, on the reverse strand, counting down.
CACTTCGAGTGCGGCAGCGCGTTGACGAACGCCGGAACGGCGGGGCCGCCGAGGCCGTCGCGCCCGGTGGCGAGCACCACGCGGCGCGCCAGCACGCTGCGTTCGCCTTGCGGCGTGCGCAGGTCCAGGCGCACGGCCGAGCCGTCGGCCAGCGGCTGGATGCGGGTGACGGCCGTGTCGTTGCGCACGTCCACGCCCATCACGCGGCGGTACCAGGCCAGGTAGTCCATCCATTGCAGGCGCGGGATCTTGTCCATCGCCGTCCAGGCCTCCAGGCCGAACTGCGCCTCGAACCATGCACGGAAGGTCAGCGCGGGCAGCCCCAGCGCCGGGCCGGTCAGTTCCTTGGGCGAGCGCAGCGTTTCCATGCGCGCGGTGGTCGCCCAGGGCCCTTCCTTGCCCGCGGGCGAGCGGTCGAACACCACGGCGCGAATGCCCTGCTGCGCCAGCGCGACCCAGGCGGCCAGCCCGGCCTGGCCGCCGCCGATGATGGCCACGTCCAGCAGCGCCTCGCCGCCCGCCTGCCGCGCGGGCATCCAGTTGCGGCCGGGCCAGCCGAGGTAGTCGAGGTCTTGGGCGAGCCGCGCTTCGAGCGCGGCGAGTGAGGAGGCTGAATCTGAAGTCATCTTGAAAAACGGGAACGGTACGCTGCTGCGTGCAAAACGGTGCCCAGTGTAGAAAGCTTCACGGGGCGCCGAAGGATCATCGCGCGGCGCGCAAGCCAGTACCACTGGCCCGAATCTCGCATGCCACAATGTTTTTCGACCACAGGGGCAGGCATGGGACGCAGCGAAAAAAGCAACAGCAACGGCAGCGAATGGTGGCGCGGCGCGGTGATCTACCAGATCTACCCGCGCAGCTTCAACGACAGCAACGGCGACGGCATCGGCGACCTGCCCGGCATCACGGCCCGCCTCGACCACGTGGCGGCGCTCGGCGTCGATGCGGTCTGGGTCTCGCCTTTCTTCCGCTCGCCGATGAAGGACTTCGGCTACGACGTGTCCGACTACCGCGCGGTCGACCCGCTGTTCGGCACGCTGGCCGACTTCGACGCCATGCTCGCGCGCATGCATGCGCTGGGGCTCAAGCTCATCATCGACCAGGTGCTCTCGCACACCTCCGACCAGCACGCCTGGTTCGCCGAAAGCCGCGGCTCGCGCGACAACCCCAAGGCCGACTGGTACGTGTGGGCCGACCCCCGACCCGACGGCACGCCGCCCACCAACTGGCTGTCGGTGTTCGGCGGCTCGGCCTGGCAATGGGACGCGCGCCGGCGCCAGTACTACCTGCACAGTTTTCTTGCCGAGCAGCCCGACCTCAACTTCCACTGCGCCGAGGTGCAGGAGGCGCTGCTGGGCGAAGTGCGCTTCTGGTGCGAGCGCGGCGTCGACGGCTTCCGCTTCGACGCCTGCAACCACCAGTTCCACGACGCGCTGCTGCGCGACAACCCGCCGGCCTCGCTCGCGTCGATCGACGAGGTCAGCACGGTGCGCGCCGACAACCCCTATGCCATGCAGCAGCACCTGTACGACAAGAGCCAGACCGAGAACCTGGCGTTCCTCGAAAGCCTGCGTCGGCTGCTCGACGGCTACGGCGCGGTGGCGCTGGGCGAGGTCGGCGACGAGAACGCGCCGCCCGTCATGGCGCAGTACACCGAACGCGGCAAGCGCCTGCACCTGGCCTACAGCTTCAGCCTGCTCACGGCCGACCACAGCCCCAAGCACCTGCGCCACCAGGTCGAGGCGCTCGACAGCGCCCTGGCCCCCACGGGCGGCTGGGGCTGCTGGGCGGTGTCGAACCACGACGTGCCGCGCGTCGCCACCCGCTGGAGCGACGGCGCCCCCGCCGACACGCGGCGCGATCGGCTCTGGCTGACGCTGCTGCTCACGCTGCGCGGCAGCGCCAGCATCTACCAGGGCGAAGAACTCGGCCTGCCCGAAGCCGAGGTACCGTTCGAACGGCTGCAAGACCCGTACGGCCGCGCCTTCTGGCCCGAGTTCAAGGGCCGCGACGGCTGCCGCACGCCGATGCCGTGGACGGCCGAGGCGCCGAACGGCGGCTTCACCACCGGCTCGCCGTGGCTGCCGGTGTACGGCCCGCACCTGCCGCTGGCCGTCGCGCGGCAAACCGACGACGCCGCTTCGATGCTCGCCTTCAGCCGCGCCCTGCTGCACTGGCGCCGCACGCACCGCTGCTTCGCACCGGCGCCATCGCCTTCTTCGACGCGCCCGAGCCGCTGCTGCATTTCGAGCGCCGCGACGGGAACCAATCGCTGCACGCCGTCTTCAATCTGGGGAGCGAGCCGGTGTCGATGCCGTTGCCCGGCCGGTTGCAGCCGCTGGTCGGACAACCGCTGGAGAGCACCGCCGTCGTGCAGACCGTGAACGAAAAGCGCATGCTGGTGCTGTCGCCTTATGGCGTCTTCCTCGGCACGCCCGCCGAAGAAGGACAGAGCTGACCGCCATGCCCCTGAAGCCGTTGCCCGAATCCGAAATCCGCGCGCTCATGCGTGCCGAGCACGGCGACCCGTTTGCCGTGCTGGGGCCGCACGAGACCGCCGAAGGCCTCGAAGTGCGCGCGCTGCTGCCCGGCGCGCAGCGCGTGGCGGTGGTGCATTCGCGCACCGGCTGGCCGCTGTCGATCCTGGCGCGGCACGGCGAGACGGACCTGTTCAGCGGCCTGGTGCCTGCGGCCGAAGCCCGCATGGGCTATTCGTTCCAGGTCGACTGGGACGCGCACACCTCGCGGCTCGAAGACCCCTACCGCTTTCCGTTCGTGCTGGGCGACACCGACATCTGGCTGCTGGCCGAGGGCACGCACCTGCGCCCCTGGGAACAACTGGGCGCGCACCTGCGCGAGATGAACGGCGTCAAGGGCGTGGCCTTCGCGGTGTGGGCGCCGAATGCGCGGCGCGTGTCGGTGGTCGGCGACTTCAACAACTGGGACGGCCGGCGCCACATGATGCGGCTGCGCCGCGAGTGCGGCGTGTGGGAGATCTTCGCGCCGCACGTGTCGGTCGGCGACACCTACGAATTCGAAATCCTCTCGGCGCAGGGCGAGGTGCTGCGCAAGGCCGACCCGTTCGCGTTCTCGGCGCAGCTGCGTCCCGACACCGCCTGCGTGGTGCAGCCGCTGCCCGCGCCCGTGAAGATGCCCGAGGGCCGCGCCGCCGCCAACGAGCGCCACGCGCCGGTCAGCATCTACGAAGTGCACCTGGGCTCGTGGCGCCGCAAGAACAACGGCCACGAATGGCTCGACTACCGCGAGCTGGCCGACACGCTGGTGCCCTATGCGCGCGACATGGGCTTCACGCACATCGAGCTGCTGCCGATCAGCGAGCACCCGTTCGACGGCTCCTGGGGTTACCAGCCGATCGGGCTGTACGCGCCGACCTCGCGCTTCGGCACGCCGGGCGACTTTCGCCATTTCGTCGAGGCCGCGCATGCCGCAGGGCTGGGCGTGATCCTCGACTGGGTGCCCGCGCACTTTCCGACCGACGCGCACGGCCTGGGCCGCTTCGACGGCACCGCGCTCTACGAGTACGCCGACCCGCGCGAAGGCTTCCACAACGACTGGCAGACGCTGATCTTCAACTACGCGCGCACCGAGGTGCGCAACTACCTCGTCGGCAACGCGCTCTACTGGCTCGAGCGCTACGGCGTGGACGGCCTGCGCGTGGACGCGGTGGCCTCCATGCTCTACCGCGACTACAGCCGCAAGGCCGGCGAGTGGGTGCCCAACACGCTCGGCGGGCGCGAGAACCTGGAGGCCATCGACTTCCTGCGCCGCATGAACCGCGTGGTGGGCGTCGAGCGGCCCGGCTCGATCACGCTGGCCGAAGAATCGACCAGCTTCCCCGGCGTGACACGTCCGCCCGAGGACGGCGGCCTGGGCTTCCACTACAAATGGAACATGGGCTGGATGAACGACACGCTGGCCTATGCCGGCACCGACCCGGTCTACCGCAAGCACCATCACCAGAAGATCACCTTCGGCCTGATGTACGCGCACACCGAGAACTTCGTGCTGCCGTTGTCGCACGACGAAGTGGTGCACGGCAAGGGCTCGATGATCGGGCGCATGCCCGGCGACGAATGGCAGAAGTTCGCGGGCCTGCGCAACCTGTACGGCTACCTCTGGGCGTACCCGGGCAAGAAGCTGCTGTTCATGGGCGGCGAGTTCGCGCAGTACGCCGAATGGAACGCCGACCGCAGCCTCGACTGGCACCTGCTGGAGCACGCGTCGCACCAGGGCGTTCGGCGGCTGGTGCGCGACCTGAACAACGTGTACCGGCACTTTCCCGCGCTGCACGAGCTGGACAACGACGGCGCCGGGTTCGAGTGGATCGTGCATGACGATGCGGACCAGTCGGTGTTCGCGTTCGTGCGCCGGGCGCGGGACGGCGCCTTCGTCATCGCGGTCTGCAATTTCACGCCGCTGCCCCGGCATGGCTACCGGCTGGGGGTGCCGTGCGCGGGCACGTACCGCGAGATCATCAACACCGATGGCGCGGTGTACGGCGGAAGCGGCGTCGGCAACGGCGTGGTCGAAAGCGAAGCCGTGCCCTGGCATGGCAGGGCGGATTCGGTGACCGTGAGCGTGCCGCCGCTGGCCACCGTGATGTGGGTGCTGGCGTGACCGGGCCGCGCGCATGCTGAGCGCCGGTTCGCCCTTTCCGCTGGGCGCCACGCCCTCGCCTCAAGGCGTGAACTTCGCGCTGGTCGCGCCGCGTGCCGACGCGGTCGAGCTCTGCATCTTCGACAGCACCGGCGTGCACGAGCAGCAACGGCTCCGGCTGCCTTCGTTCACCGATGGCGTCTGGCATGGGCTGCTGCCCAGCGCGCAGGCGGGGCTGGTGTACGGCTACCGCGTGCATGGCCCTTGGGCGCCGCACGAGGGGCAACGCTTCAACCCCGCCAAGCTGCTGCTCGACCCGTATGCGCGCGAGATCGTCGGGCGGTACGACGGCAGCGATATCTTTCTGGGCCAGGATGCCGCAAACCCGGATCAACGGGACACGCGCGACAACGGCGGTGTCGCACTGAAGGGTCGGGTCATCGCAATGGCCAACCCGTCGACAGCCCACGGCCACGCACGAATTCCGTCCAGCGAACGCGTGCTCTACGAACTGCACGTGCACGGCCAGACGCGGCTTCACCCCGCCGTACCCGCCGCGCTCCGGGGCAGCTACGCGGGCCTGGCCGAACCCGCCGTGCTCGACCACCTGCAGCGCATCGGCGTCACCACGCTGAGCCTCATGCCCGTGCAGCACCGCGCCGACGAGCAGCGCCTGCAGCGCATGGGCCTGAGCAACTACTGGGGCTACACCACCATCGGCTGGTTCGCGCCCGAAGCCCGCTACTGGAGCGGCCGCCCCGGCACCACGCCCGCCAGCGAATTCCGCGCCATGGCCGACGCCATCCACGCACGCGGCATGGAGCTGGTGATCGACGTCGTCTACAACCACAGCGCCGAAACCGACGAGCTCGGCCCCACCCTCTCGCTGCGCGGCATCGACAACGCCCTGTACTACCACCTGCGCCCCGACGACCGCGCCCTCTACGAAAACTGGGCCGGCACCGGCAACTGCCTGAACCTCGGCGAGCCGCGCGTGCTGCAGCTCGTGATGGACAGCCTGCGCTACTGGGTCTGCGAGATGGGTGTCGACGGCTTTCGCTTCGACCTCGCGCCCGTGCTGGCACGCAACGCGAAGAGCGGCTTCGACGCGCGCGCGCCCTTCCTCGCGGCCATCGCGCAAGACCCGGTGCTGTCGCGCACGCTGCTGATCGCCGAGCCCTGGGACCTCGGCCCCGGCGGCTACCGGCTGGGTGAGTTCCCGCCCGGCTGGCTCGAATGGAACGACCGCTACCGCGACACGCAACGCGGCTTCTGGCTGCGGCAAGCGCACGACGACAAGGCCGGCCTCGGCGACTTCGCGCACCGCTTCACCGCGTCGAGCACGCAGTTCGCGCACGACGGCCGCGCGCCGACCGCCAGCGTCAACTTCGTCACCGCGCACGACGGCTTCACGCTGCGCGACCTCGTGAGCTACAACGAGCGCCACAACCTCGCCAACGGCGAGGACAACCGCGACGGCCACGGCCACAACATGAGCAACAACTGCGGCGTCGAGGGCCCGAGCGACGACCCCGCCGTGCTGGCCATGCGCGACCGGCTGCGGCGCGCGCTGTTCGCCACGCTGATGCTCTCCCAGGGCACGCCGATGCTGCTGGGCGGCGACGAGCTCGGCCACACGCAGCAGGGCAACAACAACGCCTACTGCCAGAACAACGAGACCACCTGGCTCGCCTGGATCGGTGCCGCGTCCGACCCCACGAGCGACGCGGCCCGCATGAGCGCCTTCGTGACGCGCCTGGCCGCCCTGCGCCGCGAAGCGCCCGCCCTGCGCAGCACGCGCTGGTGGCCGGCCGAGCCCGCCGCGGGCACGGCGGCCGGCATCCGCTGGCTGCGCCCCGACGGCGAGCCGATGACGTCCGGCGACTGGCAGACGGGCACGGCCCTTGCAATCCTCTTTCCGGGGAGTGATGCAACAAATGCAAACAAAGCAAGCGCATGGCTGGTGATGGTGAACGCAGGGCCCGACACCGTGCCGTTCAAGCTGCCTGCGGGCACCTGGCGCCTGTGCCTGTCGAGCGACCCCGCGCACGATCCGGCGGACGTGGCGCAAGCGCTCGGCGACACGGCACAAGTGCATTTTTCGAGCCTCTGGATTGCAAGAACGTAGAAGCCAGCCGCAAGGCGCGGTGCTAGTCTCGATGCAGAAACTCTGACAACGAATTCCAACAAGCGAACGAACGGAGACTTCAGGATGGACAACTTCACACCGCAAGCGCCACAGCAGCAACAACAAGAGCTGCAGGCCCACCAACTGGTCCGCCGCACCATCGCCCTGGTGCTGGCCGGCGGGCGAGGCTCCCGCCTCAAGCAGCTGACCGACCGGCGCGCCAAGCCGGCCGTGTACTTCGGCGGCAAGTTCCGCATCATCGATTTCGCGCTGTCCAACTGCCTGAACTCCGGCATCCGGCGCATGGCCGTGGTCACGCAGTACAAGTCGCACTCGCTCATGCGCCACCTGCAGCGCGGCTGGAGCTTCTTGCGCGCCGAGCTCAACGAAATGGTCGACGTGCTGCCCGCCCAGCAGCGCGTGGGCGACGAGCACTGGTACCGCGGCACGGCCGACGCCGTGTTCCAGAACCTCGACATCATCCAGACCCGCTCCACCAAGCACGACTACGTGGTGGTGCTGGCCGGCGACCACATCTACAAGATGGACTACTCGCTCATGGTCAAGGACCATGCCGAGCGCGGCCTGGGCTGCACCGTCGGCTGCATCGAGGTGCCGCGCATGGAGGCCACGGCCTTCGGCGTGATGGCCGTCGACGGCGACCGCAACATCACCGAGTTCCTCGAAAAGCCCGCCGACCCGCCCGCCATGCCCGGCCACCCCGACGTGGCGCTGGCCAGCATGGGCATCTACGTGTTCGACTCCGAGTACCTCTACCAGCTGCTCGAGGAAGACAGCATCAACCCCGACTCGAGCCACGACTTCGGCAAGGACATCATTCCGCGCGCCGTGGCCCAGGGCCGCGCGCTGGCGCACCCGTTCGGCATGTCGTGCGTCACGCGGGCCTCGCGCGGGCCGGGCGCCAAGACCTACTGGCGCGACGTGGGCACGATTGATGCATTCTGGGCAGCCAACCTCGACCTGGCCGCCATCACCCCGGAGCTCGACATCTATGACACGGACTGGCCCATCTGGACCTACCAGCGGCAGCTGCCGCCGGCCAAGTTCGTGCTCGACCGCCACGGCCAGCACGGCATGACGGTCAACACCATCGTGTCGGGCGGCTGCATCGTCTCGGGCTCCAAGGTCAGCAGCTCGGTGCTGTTCTCGGGCGTGCGGATCCATTCGTTCTGCGAGATCAACGAGGCCGTGCTGCTGCCCGACGTCGAGGTCGGCCGCGGCTGCCGGCTCAGCAAGGTGGTGATCGACCGCGGCTGCGCGATTCCCGACGAGATGGTGATCGGCGAGGACGCCGAGGCCGACGCCGCGCGCTTCGAGCGCACCGAGAACGGCGTGGTGCTGGTCACGCGCGAAATGCTCAAGCGGCTCGTGGCTGCCTGACACCGAGCCCCCGAACACGATGCGAATCCTCCAGGTCAGCGCCGAACTCTTTCCCCTGCTCAAGACCGGCGGCCTGGCGGACATCGCCGGCGCCCTGCCCCTGGCGCTCATGGCCGCGGGGCAGGACGCGCGCGTGCTGCTGCCGGGTTTTCCGGCCATCGTCGCGGGCGTGCGCGAGCAGGCGCCGGTCGCCGAATTCAACGCCCCCTGGGGCGAGCGCTTCACGCTGCGGCGCGGGCACGTGGCCGTCAGCGGCACGCCGGGCATACCGGCCTACGTGATCGATGCCCCAGCGCTCTACGACCGCCCCGGCAACCCCTACGAAGACACCGCGCGCCAGCCCTACGGCGACAACCACCGCCGCTTCGCGCTGCTGGGCTGGGCGGCGGCGCAGCTCGCGCGGGGCCTCGACCCGTCGTGGCAGCCCGAGGTGGTGCACGCCCACGACTGGCACGCCGCACTCGCGCCGGCTTACCTGCACTTCGCGCAGCAGGCCGGCGCGCCCCGCGTGGGCAGCGTGTTCACCGTGCACAACCTGGCCTACCAGGGCCTGTTCGCGCCCTGGAACTTCGCGGACGTGGGCCTGCCCGGCCCCGCGTTCCAGATGAACGGCGTGGAATACCACGGCCAGCTCTCGTTCATGAAGGGCGGCCTGTGCTACGCCGACCGGCTCACCACGGTGAGCCCTACGTACGCGCTGGAGATCCAGACGCCCGAGCAGGGCTGCGGCCTCGACGGCCTGCTGCGCCAGCGCAGCGGCGTGCTGACCGGCATCCTCAACGCGGTCGACGACCAGGTCTGGAACCCCGCGACCGACCCGGCCCTGGTGCAGGGCTATCACACGCCCGAAGGCCGCCACATGGCGGGCAAGGCGCGCTGCAAGTCGGTGCTGCAACATCAGCTCGGCCTGGCCGAACGGCCCGATGTGCCGCTGTTCATCCTCGTGAGCCGGCTCACCGAGCAGAAGGGCCTGCACCTCGTGCTCGACGGGCTCGACGCGCTGCTCGCCCAAGGCGGCCAGCTCGCGCTGCTGGGCAGCGGCGAGGGCTGGCTCGAAGAGGCCTTCCGCCAGCGCGCAGCGGCCGCACCCCAATCGGTCAGCGTGACCATCGGCTACAGCGAAACGCTCGCGCACCAGCTGTTCGGCGCGGGCGACGTGACGCTGGTGCCTTCGCTGTTCGAGCCCTGCGGCCTCACGCAGATGTACGGCCTCAAGTACGGCAGCCTGCCGCTGGTGCGCCGCGTCGGCGGGCTGGCCGACACGGTCGTCGACAGCACGCTCGAGGACCTGGCCAGCGGCGACGCCACCGGATTCGTGTTCGATCGCTTCGACGTTGCCGGCTACGAACGCGCGGTGCGCCGCGCCTTCGCCCTCTACCAGCGCGCGCCGGACTGGCGCCGGGTTCGCGGCCACGCCATGCGGCGTCCGGCCGACTGGGGTACGGCGGCCGCGCAGTACATCGACGTTTATCGGCAGGCGCTGGGATGAACACCGGATTTCTGGGTCATTCAGGGCGCGGTCACGCCGACGGCGTGCTCTGCTCCGCGAATGTCCCCCGCCCTTCGGGCTCCTCCTTTATTTCGCTGCGCAGAGCACACCATCGACGTGACCACCCAGAGCCGTCGTTGATCGGCGAGCACCAGCCGCGTGCCCAAGTGCACAGGGCATCGGGTGTCCCCCGCAGCGAAATAAAGGAGGAGGCCGCAGGCCGGGGGACATTCGCGGAGGGGGACACCCGGTGTCCTGTGCACCCGCCCCAGAAGCACCTTCGACAAAACACCGCGCCCGCTCAATGCCTGGGCCGACACAACACCACTCACCTCGAGAGCGCTCACCATGACGATCAAAGACTTCGCCTACGACCATCCCGACCGCGACGTCGCTGCCTTCAAGCGCGCGGTGGCCAACAAGCTGATCTACGCGGTCGGCAAGGACCCCGTCGCCGCCAGCCAGGACGACTGGCTCAACGCCACCTCGCAGGCCGTGCGCGACCAGCTGGTCGAACGCTGGATGATGACCACGCGCGCCAACTACGCGCAGGACCTGAAGCGCGTGTACTACCTCTCGATGGAATTCCTCATCGGGCGCACCTTCACCAACGCGCTGCTGGCCGTCGACCTCTACGACACCGTGCGCGAGGCGCTGGCCGACTTCGGCGTCGACATGGACGCCCTGGCCGAACGCGAGCCCGATGCTGCCCTGGGCAACGGCGGCCTCGGCCGGCTGGCGGCCTGCTTTCTCGATTCGATGGCCACGCTCGGCGTGCCCGGCATGGGCTATGGCATCCGTTATGAATACGGCATGTTCCGCCAGCGCATCGTCGACGGCCAACAGGTCGAAACGCCCGACTACTGGCTCACGCGCGGCAATCCGTGGGAGTTCCAGCGGCCCGAAGTGAACTACCGCGTGCGCTTCGGCGGCCACGTGCAAAAGCGCGAAGGCACCAATGCCCCCTACGGCGCGGCCGACTGGGTCGACACGCACGACGTGCGCGCCGTGGCCTACGACACCATCATTCCCGGCTACGGCACGCAGGCCACCAACACGCTGCGGCTGTGGTCGCGCGCGCCACCGAGGAAATCGATCTCTCGGCCTTCAACCGCGGCAACTACATGGGCGCGGTCGAGAGCAAGAACCAGTCGGAGAACGTCTCGCGCGTGCTCTACCCCGACGACTCCACGCCCTCGGGCCGCGAGCTGCGGCTGCACCAGGAATACTTCTTCTGCAGCGCCAGCGTGCAAGACCTGCTGCGCCGCTACCTGCGCAACCACAAGACCTTCGAGCAGCTGTCCGAAAAGGTCAGCATCCACCTGAACGACACGCACCCCGTGCTGGCCGTGCCCGAACTCATGCGCCTGCTGCTCGACGAGCACGGCCTGTCGTGGGACGAGGCCTGGGCCCATACGCAAAAGGTGTTCAGCTACACCAACCACACGCTGATGCACGAGGCGCTGGAAACGTGGCCGGTCGAGATGCTCGGCCGCATCCTGCCGCGGCACCTGCAGATCATCTACGACATCAACGCGAAGTTCCTGGCCACCGTGACGCAGAAGGTCGGCAACGACGTCGAGTTGATGCGCCGGCTGTCGCTGGTCGACGAGGCCGGCGAGCGGCGCGTGCGCATGGCCTACGTGGCGGTGCTCGCGAGCCATTCGATCAACGGCGTGTCGGGGCTGCACTCGGAACTGATGAAGCAGTCGATCTTCTCGGACTTCGCGAAGATCTTTCCCGAGCGCTTCAACAACAAGACCAACGGCGTCACGCCGCGCCGCTGGCTGGCGCAGGCCAACCCGCCGCTGGCGGCGCTGCTCGACCAGCGCCTGGGCAAGGGCTGGCGGCGCGACCTGTCGCAGCTGGAGGCCATCAAGCCCATGGCCGCGCAGCCGGCCTTCGTGCGCGCCTTCCGCCATGCCAAGCGCGAGAACAAGCTACGGCTGGCCAACTGGGTCGAGCAGCACCTGAAGATCGACCTGGACACCGACGCGATGTTCGACGTGCAGGTCAAGCGCATCCACGAGTACAAGCGGCAACTGCTCAACGTGCTGCACGTGGTGGTGCGCTACCACCGTATCCTCGACGCGCAGGCCACGGGCGCGCCCGTCGACATCGTGCCGCGCGTGGTGGTGTTCGCGGGCAAGGCCGCTTCGGCGTACGTGATGGCCAAGCTGGTGATCCGGCTCATCAACGACGTGGCGAGCACCATCAACGCCGACGCGCGCGTGGGCAAGCTGCTGAAGGTGGTGTTTTTGCCGAACTACAGCGTGAGCCTGGCCGAGATCATCATGCCGGCGGCCGACCTGTCGGAGCAGATCTCGACGGCGGGCACCGAAGCCTCGGGCACCGGCAACATGAAGTTCGCGCTGAACGGTGCGCTGACCATCGGCACGCTGGACGGCGCCAACGTGGAAATGCGCGAGAACGTGGGGCCCGAGAACATCTTCATCTTCGGCAACACGACGCCCGAGGTGGCGGACATCCGCGCGCGCGGCTACCAGCCGCGCGACATCTACGAAGCAACGCCGAACTCAAGCGCGTGCTCGACGCAATCCGCGACGGCGCGTTCTCGCCGGGCGAGCCGTCGCGCTACCAGGGCATCTACGACGCGCTGGTGAACTGGGGCGACCACTACCTGCTGCTGGCCGACTACGCGAGCTACGTGGCCAAGCAGGCCGAGGTCGATGCGCTGTACCGCGACCCGGACGCGTGGATGCGGATGGCGATCCTCAATGTGGCGGGCATGGGCGCGTTCTCGTCGGACCGCACGATTGCGCAGTACGCGCACGAGATCTGGAACACCAAGCCGGTGGTGCTGGGCTGAAGGACTGCGGGGAAGTTTCTCCCTCCCCTTCCGGGGGAGGGCGGGGGTGGGGGCACGACGGCCTCGACCACTGAATGGCGCTCGTTGGGCGCTGCCC
>NZ_MOWM01000027.1 GCF_016082275.1 Variovorax sp. E3 | reverse complement strand
CGCTCACCAGCGGCGCGGCGCGCGCGCTCAGGTACTGGCCGCCGGCGGCCACGCGGCGGATGGCGCGCACCAGCTCGGCGGGCTCGGCGTCCTTGGCGATGTAGCCGCGCGCGCCGCCCTGGATGGCGACCAGCGCGTACTGCTCTTCCGCGTACATCGACAGCATCAGCACCGGCAGCGAAGGCTGCGCCGCGCGGATCGACGCCAGCACCTCCAGCCCGTTGCGGCCTTCCATGCTGATGTCCAGCAGCACGATGTCGAAGCGGCGCTGGCGCACCTGGGCCAGCGCCTCGGCGCCGTTGGCGGCCTCGCCGGTGGTGCGGATGTCGGTCTCGTCGAGCAGCAGGCGCTGCAGCCCCGAGCGGAAGATGGTGTGGTCGTCGACCATGAGGATGTCGATCAAGGCCGTGCCTTTCAGAGCAAGGGCGCGCGCAGTCGCAGGCGCGTGCCCCGGCCCGGCGCCGAGTCGATGCGCAGTTCGCCGCCGATCTCTCGCGCGCGCTCGCGCATGCTCAGCAAGCCGAGCGCGCTGCCGTCCGGCGCGCCGGTGTCGAAGCCGCGGCCGTCGTCGTGCAGCTCCAGCACCAGCTGCTGGTCTTCCACACGCAGCGTCACGCCCACGTGCGAGGCCCCGGAGTGGCGCGACACGTTCGTCAGCCCCTCCTGGAAGATGCGGTAGACCGCCGTCGTGTGGCGCGGCGGCAGGCGCGGCGTGGTCGCGCCGGTGTCCAGCGCATGCGGCACGCCCGAGCGGCGCGTGAACGCGCGCAGCTCGTTGGCCAGCGCCACCGACAGGTCGAGGTGGTCGAGCGCGCTGGGGCGCAGGGCCTCGGAGATCTGCTTCACGGTGTCGATGGTCTGCTGCGTCAGCGCGATCAGGCCCTGCGTGAGCGCCTGCATCTCGGGGTTTTCGGCGCGGCGCTGGATGCGGGTCGCGTCCATCTTGATCGACGTGAGCATGCCGCCGAGCACGTCGTGCACATCGCGCGCCATGGCCAGGCGCTGTTCTTCGAGCTTGTTGGCGGTGTAGGCGGCCAGCGCCTGCAGCTGCTCGCGGGAGCGCTTGAGTTCTTCCTCGTTGCGCACGCGGTCGGTCACGTCGACACCCACGCCCATCACCGCGGGCCGGCCGCGATACGTGATGCGCGTGCCGTGCACCTCGACCAGCCGCACGCTGCCGTCGCGGTGCAGGCCGCGCGTGATGAAGTGCATGCTGGGCGGCTGCTGCGCGAGCCGGGCCCGGATGCGCGAGCGCACCACTTCCAGGAAGTCGGGCGGCACCATCTGCGCGAGCGACATGCCCGTGGCCTCCTGCACCGTGTAGCCCACGATCGCGGCCCAGGTGGCGTTGCAGTAGACAAAGCAGTCGTCCTGAATGACGTAGATGCCCGCGACCATCTGCTCCACGATGGTGTGGAAGGGCATGTCCGGCAGGCGGGTGTCTCGTTCGAAGTCGGTCACTTGGCGGGGCGGGCGGAGGGCGGCTTCATGATAGGTCGATGGCCCGCCGGTGGCCGCCTGCTGCGGGTTTGCGAGAAGCAGGGTTCCCCGTAGGCGCGCCCGGAAATGTCCGATGGCGTCCCCCAGGCGTGCGGGGTGGCGGCTGACACGTCGGCGCCGGATGCGGTGCGAGCATGCATGCTGATTTCACAAAACCTGGAGGATCCACCGATGACCCGAAAAATCCTGATGGCGTTCGCCGCTTCGCTCACGCTGCTCGCGGCCGGCACCGCCAGCGCGCAGGTCGGCAAGGCCGCCTCGGAAGCGACCGACGCCGCCAAGCACAAGATCGACGAGAAGCGCGCCGACAGCGACGCCAAGAAGAGCGGCCCGGTCGGCAAGGCCGTGAACAACGTCAAGTCGGGCTATCACAAGAACCGCTCGAAGAGCTCGGCCGAGAAGGCCAAGAAGGCGCTGAAGGACGCGGGCTGATTTTTCCTCAGGTCGCCGGGCGCGGCTGGATCAGCGGATCGAGTTCGGCGCGCAAACGCCTGATCGCGATTTCGTGGCGCAAGGTCTGCGCCCCGCGCCCGTAGGTTCCGGCCTTGCGGATCAGGCGCAACTGCTCGCGCTGCAGCTGCGTCTTCAGGCGCCGCGCGCGCCAGCCGTAGGTCCAGCCCATCTCGCGGCGGACCTTGTAGCGCTGCATGGGCGCGCCAAGCCGTACCCATTCGTCGTCCTGAATCAGCTCGCGCTCCGGCACCAAGACGGCCGCCAGCGCGTGCAGGTAGGTGCCGTTCTCGCGCGCGGCCACGCGCCAGAACAGCCCGGCCGCGATCACCACCGGAATGCCCTTGACCACCAGCAGCACGGCCATTTCGCCGTAGCCGTCGTCGAACAGGTCTTCGAGGAACGGCGAGTTCCAGATGAAGTGCATGCCCCATGCGAGCGCGAAGCAAAGCAGCGCGGCGGCCACCCGCAGCACCATCGGCCGCTGCGGATGCAGCAGGAACCAGGCCACGCCGAAGGACGCGATCGTCGTGTAGGCGCGTGGCTCCACAGGCCGCTCATGAGGCCGCGCGTGAACAGGTTCAGGAACACCGGGTAGACCTGGTTCTCGAGCGGAAAGTGCATCGACGCGTTGACCGTGTAGCTCAGGTTCTCGATCACCTGGAAGCCCAGCCCCGTGAGCGCGCCGACGATGAGCACCGAAAGGTACGTCTGGAACTGGTTGCGCGCCACCAGCACCAGCAGAATGACGCCCGCGATTTTCAAAAACTCTTCCGTGATCGGCCCCGCGATGGCCGGGCCCCACACCGCCACGAATTCGGGTGAGATCAGCTTGGCGCACAGGCTCTGGATCGCGATGTTCGCGGGCGCGGCAAAGTAGACCGCGCCCATGCCGCCCCATGCAAAGGCCAGCACGAACGCTTCCGGCGGATGCTGCTCAAGCAGGTCCAGCGTGCGAAAGGCGAGAAGAAAGAGCAGGGTGTACAGCCCCCACACCAGCAGCCCCAGAAAGGCCGTGATGGGCACCACGCGAAAGCCGATCGAGAACATGTGGACCGTGTAGAACAGGCCATTGAGAATCAGCGCCGAGAGCAGCCAGAACGCCGCGCGCTGCGGCTGGAAGAACGAGTCGGTGCCGACCGGCCACGCGGCCTGGTCCTCGCTCTTGTCGAAGACGGGGGCGCTCATTGGTCGGCCTCCAGGTCCATCGAGTCGAGCATGCTTCGGGCTTCGGTCAGCGCGTCGTCCAGCCCGTCGTTGGGGCCGTAGAAATCGATCTGCACCAGCGACTTGCGCCGCAGGTCGACCACCTGCCAGAAGCGGCCGGCGAGCTTCGAGCCGTAGTAGGCGAAGGTCTTGCCCTGCAGGCCCCAGGAGGTGACGAAATCGGACACGTCGCCGTCGATGGTCAGGCCCTGGCCGCGCTCCATGAGGCGCTGCTGCCGCACCAGCGGACCGTCGGGGCCGCCGGCCCACGCTTCCGTGCTCACGCGGAACTTGTGGCCGCCCTTGAGCAGCATCAGCGAGCGGCCGGCCTTGGAGCGCGAGACGTCCATCTTCCAGCCGTCGGCGGGAACGAAGCGGGCCTGGCCCACGTCGATGGTTTCACCTGCGGCCAGCGGGCGGGCGCCGGGGGTGTGGCGGTCCCAGAAGGTCAGGCCGCCGACGTAGGCGGCAATGGCGAGGAGGACGGCGAGTGCGCCCGGCCAGGTGCGATAGGGGATTCGGCGGGAGGGCTCGTGCATGGGGGGATCGTGCCATAGGGGCGCTTGCACGGAAGGTTGGGAAAGTGCGGCGTGTTTGCTGTCTCTGTCTGTGCCACTGATATGCGCGGACCGGAGGCGGCTTTTGCGTCCCGAAGCGGGCATCGACGCTCCCCAAAGCAGCCACTCAACCGAAGGCCTGAAACGGGTCTGAACAGGCTGTACGCGTCGCTAAAAGTCAGCCGTTCAAGATGGAGGCCCGGGGGCGTCGCTCCGCAGCGGCTCGCAGCGTAATTTCTTGCATCGCGGCTTTCGCTGAAAGCTTCACGTCCCTCTTGCTCGATTCAAGGCCGGCCTGAAGTGCAGGAACGGATTTCAATGTACCGATCAGGTTCAGAACAGCATGGCAGTAGATCTTGTCGTGAGGGTCACTAGATGCCACAAGGACTGCCAGCAATCGATCTTCGGTTTCGGGAGCCGTCGATATACGCAACGCCCGAATAGCGCCGTGTCGCACCAGCCAGCGCCTGTCGCGCAACAGACCATAGACTGGCTCTAGATCGGTGTCTGGGCCGGCGGGGACCTTCGCCAGACTGTCCAGCAGGCTGGCGAGTGCATGCTTGTCGCGCTCGGACGGAATGTGTGAAATCAGCGTGGAAGCACATTTTGATTCTTTGAGGTTGTTCCCAAGGGCGCCGAGCATGAAGTAAGCGGCAGAGCGCTCTGCCTTCGGGGGACCAGCGCGGAGGAAGGTATTCAGTTCCTCGAGCGCCGCAATTTCTTGAAGCGATTCAGCCTCTCGATGGGCATGCCATGAACTCGACTCCTCGGAGTTCATGACTTTCTCTTGCACCGTCATGCGCGAAATAAGGTCCTGTAGGTAACTTTGCATTTTTTTGTGCCGTTGCCTCTATCTATTGAAGGAGCCCAATAATTACGCAGCAAATCGGTGCGGAAAATAAGGCTGCTGTCCACGTTTTGCCAACCTCCGCTCAAATCTTATAGGCATAGATGCAACTGAGCTCAGCCCCTTTCAGAACGGATCTGAAGGGTTCGGGCGCATCTTTGAGGATGGCGTCAAAGCTGGCATTGAGTTTGCCGGCACCCATGCTGCCTTTGTACTTGATGCTCTTCGGCTTGGCTTGAAGCTGGAGCTTGTTGGACGCAGACATCACGGCCTCCAACTTGAAGATGCCGTGACGGAAATCAGTGGACTCGGAGGTTTCTGCCTTTGGTGAAGCCAAGCCTATGGTTTGCCCGCGGTAGGAGAGTTCCAAATCGACTTCGACAATGCTGGCGGGAATATCACCCTCCAAGGTGAGCACCTGCCCCGCATGACTTCCTTTGCAGTTGAGTCGCGCCGTATTCGCCCCTGCGATGGCTTGACCCGAGAGGGTGAACAGCAGCACCAGGCTGCAAAGAGGCAAGGTTTTTCTCATATGGCTTCCATTCGATTCATGCAATGCATTCAGGTTGAGGAGTATGCGAGAGGACGGCTTGGCTCCGGATCGGAGAGCGGGCGGCGAAGCGCCCCGAGAGACCCGGGAATCACCCCTTGCGCTCGGCGCACTCAAAGCCGCCACCGATAGCGCCGCCTGCGCTTCGCATGCATCGCCCTGTCATCCGCCATGCTCGAGCGCGCGCCCGCGCCGAAGAGCCCGATCCAGATCAGGAAGACAGTCGATGCACTGAACAGGACCACGGCAAACCAGTCGGAAGAAGATGTCGCCTCCATCGCCGAGGTGAGTGCGATCAACGCGAAGAGCAGGGCCATGCCCCATGCGACCACGCGCCGAAAGACCAGCCAGCTGCCGGCCATCGCGCGTTCCGGCAATTTCGGCTCGTCGATGCCGCTGGCGTTGTCTTCGAAGACGCCTGCCAGAGCGCCCAGAACGCGAGCGGCAGAAACAGCAGGCCGAACCAGCGGCTGGGGCCGTCGCCGGCCCACGCGCACCAGCCGATCGCCAGCAGTATCCCGGCCGCGACCACGACCAGAACCCACCGTTCGATGATTTCCCAGCGCTCCATCGCAACGCCCCCTGTGTAGTTTTGAGTCGATCGTAACTTTGGCGGGAAGCCCCGGCGACCGGGGAGTCGCTTACGCCCGCGGCCCGCGCAGCTTCACAAGACCGAAGCCCAACCCCACCGCCGCGACAAGAAACGCAAGCACCGCCAGCCAAACCGACTGGGTGCGCCAATACGCACCCAGCGCGGCGCCCGCCGCGACGAAGGCGGCCAGCCATTCGAGCATCGGGTCGATCCAGCTCTTGGGCCTGCTGGCCATCTTCTCGGCCGAGGGTGCGTCAATGCCTGGCTTCGGCTTCTTTCTGCCCGGCAGCGGAAAGAGCGCCTGGAGTTCTTCCGTGGGCCATGCCCCCGCATCGGTCGAGCCCGTGCCCGACAGCAGCCAGACCGGGTTCGCGCCATGCGCGCCCAGGTCCTTGGCCAACGCCGGCATCTCGCCGCGTCCTGCTTCGAGCGTGTCGATGCTCGCGAGGTCGGCGCGCAACCAGTCCTCGGCGTCGGCGGCATCGGGGAGCCCGCTGGTTCGCAGCAGGACGTGGTCTTCGAAGCCATGTTCGATCAAGGCGGCAAAGCCGTCGTAGATGGGGCGGTAGCGTTCGCCGACCGCGGCCAGCACGCGCTCGCGCCGGCTCGCCAGCCGCGCGAGCGCCGTCTGCTTGCCTGTCACGAGGTAGGGGTAGGTCGCGTCCGCTCCGAAGTCCTGCAGGCTTTCTTCACGTTCGACCGCGGCGCTTTCGTCGTCGACATCGTGCTCGTCGATGAACTTCGCATGGCGGATGTCGTCCACGCTGAAGAGCGTGCGCCAGAACAGCGGGAAGAAGGCATTGGCCTCCAGCTCGCCGCCGTGGCCGAAGAAGCCGTGCCACTCGTTGCGGCTGCCTTCGGGCATGCGGGGCAGGGACGAGCTGGACAGGAACACGGGATGCGACATGGTTTCCTTTCGGACGACGGAGCAGCAACGCAAGGCTGCGTAGATTACTTTCTTGTCATCGGCTTGTCAGGCGATCGGTGGACAGGCTTCCTAGAGTGCGGCGCAGGCGGGCACGTCGTCCGTCCGGGGCAAGCCACACAAAGAGAAGGAAAAAGCATGACATCCAACAGGTTCCGCATTCCCGTCATCGCGGCATTGCTCGCGCTGGCAACCGCCGGCGCGGCCGCATCGGGCACGCATGCCGGCGGCCACGACGGCGACGGCGGCAACAGCGCGATCGGCAAGCCCGGCGTGGCGGGCAAGTCGGTGCGCACGGTGAACATCGACATGACCGACAACATGCGCTTCACGCCGGCCGACATCGAGGTGAAGCAGGGCGAGACGGTGCGCTTCGTCGTCAGGAACGTGGGCGTGCTCAAGCACGAGCTAGTGCTGGGCACCGGCAAGGACCTGCGCGCGCACTACGAGGCGATGATGAAGAACCCGGAGATGGAGCACGCCGAGCCGAACATGGTGACGCTGGCGCCGGGCAAGACCGGCGAGGTGCTGTGGCAGTTCACGCAGGCCGGCAAGGTCGATTTCGGCTGCCTGCAGCCGGGCCACTACGACGCCGGCATGAAGGGCGCTGTCAGCGTGGCGAAGGCCGGGCGCTGACCGCCTGCGGAATCATCCGCCGATGGGCGAGCACAGTTCGACCAGCGTGCCGTCGGGGCAGCGCACGTAGGACACCACCTGTCCCCACGGCTTGGAGACCGGCGCGCAAAGCTCCGACGCGCCGGCCGCGAGGGCCTGCGCATGCGCGCCCGCGACGTCTTCGGTGACGAAGCCCAGCTCGATGCCCAGCGGCTTGGCCGATGCCGATGCGGCGACATGGCCCTGCGGGAAATTCGATTCGGCGAGTTCGTGCGCCGCGAAGGCGAGGGTGGTCTCGCCGGTCGCGAGTTCGCCATAGGTGTTCGATTCGTGCAGGAACTTGCGCGTGAAGCCGAAGGCCTGTTCGAAGAACTGGAGCGACTTCGCGACGTCGGGCACGTAGACGATGGTGTAGCCGAATTTCATGGATGCAAAGGTCGATGGAAAGAGAAAACAGCACTCTATCCAGAATGTCCGCGAGAGAGGGCTTCAACCCCTAAGGCGCCGGTGTGAAGTGCGAAAGGCCGGGCAGCTCGACGGCCTTGCAGCGCCTGATGACCTCGGCGAAGCAGGGCTCGAACACGCGGTTGGCGGCTTCCCATTGGCCGTGCTCCCGCAGGTAGGCGGGGAGCAGTTCGCCCAGCTCTTCCCACACCACCGATTCGTCGACGGTGTGCAACCGGCGCTCGCGCGAAACGATGTGGCCGGCCACCATCACAAGTTCGACCGAGCTGCCGTTCTCGCAGTACACCAGCTGCTTCGCGAGGTCGTTGCGGGGCCGGTAGTTGTCGTTGTCCAGGCCGAGCATCACGAGGTCGGCGGCCTTGCCGACTTCGAGCGAACCCGTCACGTCGTCGAGCATCGCGGTGCGCGCGCCGTCGAGCGTGGCCATCTTCAGCACTTCGGCGGCACGTGGCCATTGCGCGCCGTCGGTGGCGGGGCCGTTGTGCATCAGTGCGGCGAAGCGCATCAGGTCGAACACGCGCGCGCTGTCGTTCGACGAGAGGCCGTCGGTGCCCAACCCGATGCGCACGCCCGCGTCCAGCAGCTTGCGCACCGGCGCCAGCCCCGAGCCGAGCTTGAGGTTGCTCAGCGGGTTGTGCACCACGGTGCAGCCGGCCTCGCCCATGCGCGCAATGTCGGCGTCGGTGAGCCAGATGGCGTGGGCCAGCGTGGCATGCCGGTCGAGGATGCCGATGTCGTGCATGTGCGCGAGCAGCGTCTTGCCGTAGAACATCTGGCCCGCCACGGCCTGCACCTTCGTTTCGAGCAGGTGGGTGTGCAGCGGCACGCCGTGCTGCACAGCCAGTGCGTGGCAGGCCTGGAGCATGTCGACGGTGCAGCGCTGCGGCGCCGACGGCGTGATGGCAAAGCGCAGGCGGCCGTCGCCCTGTGCGTGGAACTGTGCGAAGGCCTGCTGGCAATAGGCCGTGTAGTCGGCTGCCGTGGTCGGCGCGCCGAACTTCAGTTGCGCGCTCAGGTGCTGCGGAAATACCTCGTGGCCGAAGGGCGTGGAATCGAGCACCGGCGTGTTGAGCACCGCGCTCGACACGTTGGCGCGAATGCCCGCGTCGCGGTAGGCCTGGAAGACGATGCCGAGCCGGTCGATGCTGTGCGCCATCGGGTCGAAGAAGTCGTCGCACAGCGTGGTCACGCCGCTTTGGAGCGACTGCATGGCGAGCACCAGCGTGCGCAGGTACAGCAGGCGGTCTGGAATGGGGCTGCCCGAGAGGTACGTGTATGCGTACAGCAGCCAGGTTTCCAGCGGCATGCCTTCGTAGCGGCCCTTGAAGAAGGTCTCGCTCGAATGCGTGTGCGCGTTGACGAGCCCGGGCATCACGAGCTTGCCGCGGCCTTCGATGATTTCGCACGCGGGCGGCACGGGCAGGTCGGGGCCGATGGCTTCGATCTTGCCGCCGCGCAGCAGCAGGTCGGCGCGCACGGGCTGCGTGCCTTGCGGGCCGGCCAGGGTCAGCAGTTCGGCGCCGCGAATCAGGGTGCAGGTGGGTGTCGTCATGCGCGAAGCTCCTTGCGGCGGGGTCAGTCGCGCATCTCGGCCGTGCCCCGGATCGAGCCTAGCCCGCCGCGCAGCTTGGTGCTCAGCCACACGCCGAAGATGGTGGCCAGGTAAGGCAGCGACTGCAGCAGGTCGTTGGAAATCGCGCCGCCATACACCAGCTGCGCGCGAATGCCCAGCGCCGACACCACGGCGAAGAACACGGCCGCCGCCGTGGCGCCAAGCGCGCTGCCGGCGCCGAAAATCACGGCCGCGAAGGCCATGAAGCCGCGGCCCGCCGTCATGTTCTGCGAGAAGATCTGCAGGCTGCCGCCGGCCAGCTCGGCGCCGCCGATGGCGCACAGCACGCCGCCCAGCGCCAGCGCCAGCAGGCGCATGCGGCCGGGGCTCACGCCCACGCTGCGCGCGGCGAACGGGTGCTCGCCCGAGGCCGACATCTGAAGGCCCAGCCGCGTGCGTTCCAGCAGCAGCCACACCAGCCACACCGCCACCGGCATCAGCAGCACGAACACCGAGAGGCCGCCGAACGCGCCCAGGTCCACGCCGGTCAGGCTGTTGAGCTTGGGAATGCCGAACGGCGCCGTCACCGTGGCTTCGCTGTCGTACAGCGCCTGGATGGCCAGCGAGGTGCCGCCCAGGCCCAGCCCCGTGAGCCCCAGCCCCGCGATGATCGGGTTGGCCTTGAGCTGCTCGACCACGTACCACAGCAGCACCGACGCGGCCACGCACAGCGCCGCCGCGATCAGCATGGCCTGCACGAACGAACCCGTCTGCACGATGCCCACGATGAGCGCGCAGCTGCCGATGATCATCAGCCCCTCGAGGCCCAGGTTCCAGATGCCCGCGCGCTGCGCCAGCACGCCCGCCAGCGTGACGTAGATCAGCGGCGTGCCCGAGATCAGGATGGAGACGAGCGTGTCTGTCATGCGGGCTTTCTGCGGGCCAGGAGCTTGTCGAGCCACCGGGCGCGGGACGTGATGAAAAGGGCGATGGTGGCGTTGATGACCTCGATCGCCGCCGCGGGCATGCCGGCCATCACCGGCAGGTACAGCGCGGCCGACGCCAGTGCGCCGAAGAAGAGGGCGGACACGGCCGTGCCGACGATGGTGAGCTGCGCCACCAGCGCGATCAGGATGGCCGTGAAGCCGTGCGCGGGCAGGAAGCCGCTGGCCAGCCGGCCGTTGGGTCCGAGCAGCTCGATGCCGCCGGCCAGCCCCGCGAGCGCGCCGCTCACCAGGAAGCTGAACAGCCCGATGCGCCCGACCCGCGCGCCTTGCCACGACACCATGGTCGGGTTGCGCCCCGCGAGGTTGGCGACGATGCCCAGCGCCGTGCGGTTGGCCAGCAGCCACGACAGCGCGAACACCAGCAGCGTGATCGCCACGATGAGCGGCGACACGCCCAGCGAATCGGAGATGCGGTACGCGTCGGCAATGGGCCGGCTCGACGCCTGCTGGCCCGAGCCCGTCGGGTCTTTCAGCGGGCCGGAGGTCACGTACACCAGCAGCAGCCCCGCCAGGAAGTTGCCCATCAGCGTGGTGATGACCTCGTCGGTGCCCGAGCGCAGTCGCAGCAGGCCGGGCCACATGGCCCACAGCGCGCCGCCGACCATGCCCGCGAGCAGGCAGCAGGCAATGACCAGCCACGCCGGACCGCCCGCGAGCCACTCGGCCATGAACGCCGCGAAGATGGAGCCGACGTAGAACTGCCCCTGCGCGCCGATGTTGAAGAAACCCGCGCGAAACGCGATGGCCACGCCGGTCGCGGTGATGAAGAGCGGCATCGCCCAGCGCAGCCCCTGGTGCAAGGCGCCGTCGCGCAGGAACGCACCGTCGAGGATGCCGGTGAACAGCTCGCCCACGTCGAGCCCGGCGCCCATGAACGCGAGCGCGCACAGCAGCAGCGCAAAGCACACGAAGACCAGCACCCGCAGCACGGGCAGCATGCGTGAGGCCATCATGCGTGCGCTCCCACCATGGCCTGGCCGACCTGGCGCAGGTCGTAGGGCGCGCCGTATTCGCCGACCACCTGGCCGCGCAGCATGACCAGCACGCGGTCGCTGATGTCGAAGAGCTCGTCGAGGTCCGACGAGATGAGGATGATGGCCGCACCCCGGTCGCGCGCCCGCCGCAGCGCCTTCCACACATAGGCGGTGGCGCCGATGTCCAGGCCGCGCGTGGGCTGCGCGGCGATGATGAGGCGCGCGCTGTCGTCGACCTCGCGCGCGAAGATCACCTTTTGCGCGTTGCCGCCCGAGAGCGAGCCCGCGGGCTGGCTGCTGGTGGCGTAGCGCACGTCCCACTGCGTGAGGGCGGTGTCGCATTCGGCCTGGATCTTCTTCGGGCGCACGAACGAGAGCAGGCCGCCTTGCAGCAGGCGGCCCATGGCCCAGTTCTCCCACAGGCTGCTGTTCAGCGAGAGGCCTTCGACGTTGCGCTCGAACGGAATGATGCGAAGCCCGGCCGCGCGCCGCGTGGCGAGGTCGCTGTGCGTCATGTCCTTGCCGCCGAGCTCCAGCGTGCCGGCTGCCGTGCCGGCCAGCGCGGCGATGGCGCGCACCAGCGTGCGCTGGCCGTTGCCCTCGACGCCCGCGATGCCGATGATCTCGCCCGCGCGGATGTCCAGGCTCACGTCGTTGAGCGCCGCGCCTTCGGCGTCGGGCTGGGTCGAGAGATGGCGCATGCGCAGGACGGTGGGGGCAGCGAGGGTGTCGGCTGCAGGGCGCGCGGGTGCATCGGCCGGCGCGGCGGCCGCCTGCGGCACCTTCGCGTCGCCCATGATCCATTGGCTCAGTTCGGCCGCGCTGATCGACGCGCACGGCACAGGGCCGGTGACATGTTCGCCGCGGCGCAGCACGCTCACGGTGTCGGCAATGGCCATCATTTCGCGGATCTTGTGGAGGATGAGCACGACGGTCACGCCGCGCTTCTTCAGGATGCGGATGCGCTCGAACAGCGTCTCCACGCCGGCCGGCGCGAGCACGGCCGTCGGCTCGTCCAGGATCAGCACGCGCGCGTCGGTGACCAGCGCCCGTGCGATCTCGATGCCCTGCTGCGTCTCGATCGGCAGGTTGCGGATCACCTCGCGCGGGCTCACCGAAAGGCCCAGCCCGTCGAGGTGCGCCTGCCAGCGCTTCTCGAGCTGGCGCGATGTGAAAAGGCCGCTGTGCCGCGTGGCGCCGAACTCCATGGCCTGCGCCACGGTGAACGACGCGGGCAGCGCGAAGCTCTGGTGCACCAGCTCCACGCCGCCGCGCGCGCGGCGTTGACGTGGCCGGTGCGGATCTCGTGGTCGCCGATGCGCACGCGGCCGTGCGTGGGCTTCACCAGGCCGGAGCAGACGCGGGCGAAGGTGGTCTTGCCCGCGCCGTTCTGTCCGACCACCGCATGAATCCGCCCTTCCTCGAAAGCGATGGACACGTCCGACAGCGCCTTCACGGTGTCGTATTGCACGGTGACGCCGTCGAGCACCAGCGCGGGGCGCGCGGGCGCGGCCGCGCCATTCGGGGAACTGCTGTTCATGCTGCGGTGGCGGGGTTCAGAGAACGGTGTTGAACGGCACCTTCAGCGTGCCGCCGAGGATGGCCGCCTGCGCGGTGCGGATCTCGGTCATCACTTTTTCGGCCTTGGCGGCCACGGCCTTGTCGCCTTCCTTCTGGAACAGCGGCGACAGCTCCAGGCCCACCACGCCGGTGCCCAGGCCGGTGCTCAGGTGCGTGCCGCCCTTGCCGTTCTTGAGGATCTTGTTGGCCTCGTCGTACAGCGACTTGCCGAAGTGCAGGCTGACGATGGAGATCAGCGTCTTGGGCCCCTGCGGGTACTGCGCGGGGTCCAGGCAGCTCAGCAGGCGGCCCGGCTTGTCGTTGGCGGCGGCGATGATGCCCGCGTCGGTGGCGGCGGCGTCGGTCTGGATGAAGTCGATGCCGCCGTTGAACATCTGCGTGGCGATCTCGCGGCCCTTCACCGGGTCCTGGAACGAACCGGCGAACGCGACCGTGACGGCGGCGTCCTTGCGCACCGACAGCACGCCGGCCTTGAAGGCGTTGTAGTCGGCGTTCAACGGCGGGATCGACATGCCGCCGATGAAGCCGATCTTGCCCGTGGTCGACATGCGGCCCGCGAAGATGCCGGCCAGGTAGGTGCCCAGGTAGTAGTCGTAGGACACGGTGGTCACGTTGGGAATGGCGGGCTTCATCTCGTCGCCGAACAGCTGCAGCCACTGCGTCTTCGGGTACTTGGGCGCGAGCGCCTTGAAGGGCTCGGTCACCTCGTTGAAGGTCGACACGATGATGGCCGCGCCCGCGTCGCCCAGCGTGCGGAAGATGGTCTCGTAGGTCGAGGGGTCCTTGGCGTAGATGGCGCGCGTCTGCATGCCCGTTTCCTTGCCCAGCTGCTTGAGCCGCGCAATCATCGCGTCGACCGCGCTGGCGTCGCCCGCGGCTTGCGTGTGCACCAGCGCGATCAGCCCGCCCTTGGCATTCGCGATCAGCGGATAGAGGGCACTGGCCATGGCCACGCCGCCAAGGCCGGCCGCGGCCTTGAGGATCTGGCGGCGGGGCGCGGCGGGGCGGGAAGATGCGTTGCTTGTCATGCGGATATCTCTCGGGTTGAAGAACGGGCGGACGAAGTTGCGGACGAAAAAACGCTCAGGGCGTGGGCGAGCTGGGGACGGGATTCATGATCATCACGTCCTGGCTCTGGATCGCGTCCAGCGCCCACACGCTCTTGATGAACGACTGCCACTCGGGGTCGGCGTACATGGCGGCGCGGCGCGCCTCGCGGTCGGCCAGGCTGTCGTAGGCCCAGATCAGCACCGAGGTGTGGAGCCGGCCGATCTCGGAGATGTACAGGCCCACGAACCGGTTGAGGTGGCGCTTTTGCACGGGCAGGCCCTCGCGTTCGTACTTCTCGCGCCACTGGTCGATGGTGCCGGGGCGGAAGGTGTAGAGGCGGTGTTCGATGATCATGGAGTGCTCCTTCTTGTCCTGGGGTTCTATTCGCCGGCCAGGATGAATTCGGCGCACTTCTCGCCGATCATGATGGCCGGGGCGTTGGTGTTGCCGCTCGAGATGACCGGCATGATCGAGGCGTCGGCCACGCGCAGGCCGGCAATGCCGTGCACCTTGAGCCGGTGGTCGACCACGGCCATCTCGTCGTGGCCCATCTTGCAGGTGCCCACGGGGTGGAAGGTGGTCATGGCGGTGGCGCGCAGCCACGCGACGAGGTCTTCGTCGCTCTGCTTGTCGGGGCCCGGTGCAATTTCCTTGCCACGGTAGGCGTCGAACGCGGGCTGGTCGATGATGCGGCGCGTGGCGCGAATCGCATCGACCATGGTCTTGCGGTCGAACTCGGTGTCCAGGTAGTTGGGCTGGATCATCGGCGCGTCGGTCGGGCGGCCCGAGCGCAGCCGGATGCGGCCCTTGCTGTTCGGGTTGACCGGCCCCACGCGCAGCGTGAAGCCGTGCTTGGCCTCGACCGTGCTTTTCTTGAACGGGTTGGGAAAATACAGGTTGGCCGTCTTCTCGAGCGCGGGCATGAAGTGCAGCTGCACGTCGGGATTCTCGAGCGCGGGCGAGGTCTTGATGAAGGCGCCGGCCTCGTAGGGAAAGGTGGTGGTGATGCCTTCGCCGAACAGCATGCCCTGCACCACCGAGAACGCGATCTTGTCGAAGCGCAGGTCCTTGTAGAGCGTGACGGGCTGCTTGCACTCGTACGACATGACGCAGTCGACGTGGTCCTGCAGGTTGCCGCCCACGCCGGGCAGCGGCTTGAGCACCGCAATGCCGTGCTGGTCCAGCTCGTCCTTCGGGCCGATGCCCGACAGCATCAGCAGGTGCGGCGAGCCGACCACGCCGGCGCAAAGAATCACTTCCTTGCGCGCGCGCACGGTGTGCATCTGGCCGGCGACTTCATAGGACACGCCCACGGCCCGGGCCCGCTCGACCAGCACCTTGTGGGTGCGCGCGCGCGTCACGACCTTGAGGTTGCTGCGCTGGAGCGCGGGGCGCAGGAACGCGAACGAGGTCGACCAGCGCTTGCCGTTCTTGATGGTGAAGTCGTAGCGGCCGAAGCCGAGCTGGCTGGCGCCGTTGAAGTCGTCGTTGAGCGGGTAGCCCGCCTGCTGGCCCGCCGCGCAGAACACGTCGAGCAGCGCGTTCCATCCGCGCGCGCGGCACACGGTGAGTTCGCCCTTGGCGTTGTGGAACACGCCGTCGCGCTGGATGTGGCCTTCGGAGCGCTTGAAGGCGGGCAGCACGTCCTTGTACGACCAGCCGGGGTTGCCCATGGCGGCCCAGCCGTCGTAGTCCTGCTTGCCGCCGCGCACGTAGATCATGCCGTTGATGGTCGACGTGCCGCCCAGCACCTTGCCGCGCGGCCAGTAGATCTTGCGGCCGTTGAGGTTGGGCTCGGGCTCGGTGTGGAAGTGCCAGTTGTAGATGCCCGACTGGAACAGCTTGCCCATCAGCATCGGCAGGCGAAACAGCGGGTTCGAGTCCTTGCCGCCGGCCTCCAGCAGCAGCACGCGCGTGGCCGGGCGCGCGCTCAGGCGCGCGGCGAGGGCGCAGCCCGCGGAGCCCGCGCCCACGATGATGTAGTCGTAGTCGTTCTTGTCGTTCATGGGGTCACCAGTTCGTGGGGGCGCAGCCCATCTCGGCGAGATGCGCGTTGCACAGGGCAAAGGGGTTGGGCAGGCCGAGCACGGCGTCCGCGTAGGCGGGGTGCTCGCGCAGGATGCAGGCGACGTTGCCGCTGCGGCCCTGGGCAATGCCCGCCGCTGCGAAGGCCTGCGCGGCCGAGGCGCCGAAGCCCATGCACACGAGCGGCTCGCCGCGTTGCAGCAGGTGCGCCAGCACGGCCTGGATCAGCGGTTTCCACAGCACGAGGTGGCCGAGCGACTGGTGCGGATCGATCGCCACCTGGAAACGGCTCAGCGTGAAGGAGGTGTTGAGCAGCAGCACGCCGCTGTCGATCCATCGGTCGCTCAGCGTGGCGGGCGTCTCGAAGGGCAGCGCGCCCGATTCGATGGCCGCGAGCGTGCGCGGCCAGTTGGCGAAGCTGCCGCCGTAGCTCGCGTCGCCGGTGCGTGCCTCGGCCAGCATCTGCACCCAGGCGCGGATGCTCTTGGTGAACATCTTGTCGAGCTCGCGCCATTCGGCCACGTTGCCGACCTCGAAGGCGCGGCCCGTGGCGATGTCGATCGACGGATACGGGTCTTGCCCCAGCACGAGGCAGCGCACCTTGGACGGCATCACGCTGTCGAAGGCCTTGAGCATGTGCGCGCCGGCCGGCATGCCGGGCAGGCGGCGTGCCTTGCGCGCAGGGAACACGGGCTCCCACGCTTCGAGTTGCAGGCCCGCGTCGACGCCTTCGAAGTCCAGGCGCACGTCACCGAGCGCGGCGCGCCAGGCCTGGGGCAGGTCGTGCTGCCAGTCGGCCAGTGTTTCTTGCAGTGCGGTGCGCAGGGCTTGGGGCATGAGCTACATTCAAACTTTAAAAGCTGACCATTTCGTCAAGAAATTCTAAGCAAGAAATTGACGAGTTGGTCAGAATTTTTTGCTGGTGCTTTCCCGCTGATAGATGGATGCGCCTCTAGAATTTGTTCCCGGTCAAAAAGCGACTCATAGCCATGCGCGACACCAAGACAACACGACCCTCGACGCCGGAAACCACGGCCGACAGAGAGATCAGGGCGGCCAACAAGCGCAAGATCCTCAAGGCCGCCAGCGAGGTGTTCGCGGCCAAGGGCTTCGACGGCGCGCGCATCGCGGAGATCGCGACCGTGGCGGAGCTGCCCAAGGCCAACGTCTACTACTACTACGCGACCAAGGAGGAGCTCTACAGCGCCACCTTCGCGCCGCTGCTGGAGGAGTGGGACAGCGCGCTGCGCATCCTCGACGCGGGCACGGAGCCGGCCGTTGCGCTGCGCGCCTATGTCGAGGCCAAGCTCAAGCTGGGCCGCAAGAACCCGCTCGAGGCGCGGCTGTTCGCCAACGAGGTGGTGCGCGGCGGCGCGTTCCTGTCGGCGGCCGACCGGGCGCACATTGCGCAGAGCACGGCCGCCAGCATCGAGGTGCTCGAAGCCTGGATGGCCGCCAGGAAGATCCGCAAGATCGACGCGCGGCACTTTCTCTTCATGCTCTGGGCCTCGACCCAGTTCTATGCCGACTACGAGCCCATCGTGAACGCGGTGCTGCAGGTGAAGAAGCTCACGGCCGTGCACTACGAGCAGGCGCTCGAGACCATCGTGAGCACGGTGCTGGCGGGCGTGTTGCTCGACTGAGGGCGCGAGCGGGCAGGGGTTGGGTGCGCGCGGTGCGATTGTTTCCTTCGCATGAACACCGCGGTTCCTTTTGCCTAGGGTTTTTACCTAGATGGCGACGCACAATTCATCCCATGGACCGGCCCTTCAGCTGATCCAGGTGAAACAAACCCAACCAATTGAAGGAATCCAGAATGACCGCCTCGAAGCTCCTCTCCGCCGTTGCCCTTGCCCTGCTCGCCGCCGCCGGTGGTGCCCACGCCGAAACCTATGACGGCGTGCATCAACTGACCTCGGCCAACAGCCGCGCCGATGTCGCCGGCCAGGCCGTGGTGGCCGCGCACAGCGCCAACCCCTATGCCGACGGCGCCAACTCGGGCCCCGTGCAACTGATCGCCTCGACCACCAGCCGCGCCGCCGTTCGCGCCGAGGCCGTGGCCGCCGCGCACAGCGAGAACCCCTACGCCGAAGGCGTGACCTCGCGCGTGGCACCGGTGCTGGCCAGCGGCCTCGACCGTGCCACCGTGCGCGCAGCGGCCCGTGCCGCCGCCCGTGGCGACGCGTTGCCGCTGTAATCGGTAGCGCCTGCTTCGCCTGGGTGGCGAAGCTGCTTTCTCAAGAAAAAGAAGCCGGCCCTGCGCAAGCGGGGTCGGCTTCTTTTTAGCGTCGATCGATGGCGGGCTCGAGCGAGCGCACCGTCTCTGTTGCGCAGTGCCCGCCGCTCCCGTTCCCGAAAGCTGTTTCTGGCTACGCCAGAGCCTCCTTGAATGTCGCCAGCAGGCGCGTCCAGGCGCGCTCGGCCTGGGCGGCGTCGTAGACCTGCGTGTCGGGCGGGCACCAGCCGTGGGCTGCCTGGTACACCTCCACCTCGGCCGGCAGCTTCGCGCTGTCGAACGCGGCGCGCAGCGCGACCTTGGCTTGGGGATCCTTGGCGTCGTCGTTCTCGGCCACGGCAACCAGGTAGCGTGCCTTGGTCTGGGCCATCAGCCGATGGGGGCTGTCGGGTGCTGCGGTCACCATGGCGGCGCCGTGGAAGGTGCCGACGGCGCCCACGCGGCCGGGCGCCACGGTGGCGGTGCGCACCGCGATCGGCCCGCCCATGCAGTAGCCGGTGGTCCCCAGCTTGCGCGCCTTGTCGACCTCTGACTGGGCATCGAGCCAGGTCACGAAGGCCTTGCCGTCGCTCAGGTGCATGGCCGGCGTCAGGGCCTGCATCAGCGGCAGCACTTCGGCGATGGGCGTCTGCCCGCCTTGGGCCGCGGTGGGCGCTTTCTTCTGACGGTAGAAGGGGTTCACCACCAGCACGCTGTAGCCCGATTCGGCCAGCCGCCGCCCCATTTGCCTGAAGGCTGGGCGAAGGCCGAAGATGTCGGGCCAGATCAGCACGCCGGGCGCCGTGCCCGCCGTGGGAGCGACGAAGTAAGCGTCGCAGGTGCCGTCCGCCGTGGCGATGCTCACCTCGCGCTCGGCCACCGCCACGGCGTTGGCCACCCCGGGCAACGCGGTCAGCAGGCCGGCGGATACGGCCCACGTCGCGATGTCGCGGCGGGTGTACTTCTTGAGTTCTTCCTGGTCGTTCAGATCACACATGTGGGGTTTTACCTCGTTAGGTTCAGGTCGCAGGTCAGCTTGTGCCACGAATCGGGACGGCCAGCAAGGCGCAATGGGACGAACTCCAGCCAGCGCTACCGGATCGGCCGCAGCTGCCCGTCCGCCATGCCTACCAGCAGGGCCGAGCCATTGGGCAGGATGCGGAACTCGCCGTAGCGCGCCTGCGCATAGCGCTCGGCGTCGCCCTCCTTGAAGAACCACGCGTCGGTGACGAAGACCCAGCCGCCGTCCTTGGCGCTCAGCGGCACCTCGAGGTCGTTCGCCTGTCGCACTTCTTCGCCCGATGTCGGGTGCAGCGTGTGGGCGAGCGGCAGTGCCGGATCGGGCCGCACGAACACGGTCGGCCGCTGGTCGCCACGGTGGTGGTTGTTCCAGCCCCAGCGGTTGGGCAACCCGAAGTCCAGCTGCATGTAGTCGCCCTGCATCAGCGAGCGCGGGTCGACCGGCGCCAGCCGCACGAACACGGGCCGGCCGTCGCGAATGACGTTTTCCTTCTCGACGATGGCGATGTTCGCCACCACCAGCGTGGCCACGCCCGCCAGTGCGATGCCCGCCAGCTGCCTGTCTTTCCACCAGCGCCGGCGGCCGGCGCGCTGGCTGCCGCATCCCCGGGAGATTTGGCGCGCAATGCCAGCCGCGCCAGCACACCCAGCGCGGCTCCGATCGAGACCAGCAGCAGCGCCTTGTCCGCCAGCGACCACGCGAGCAGGTAGTAGAAGCTCCCCACGATCCACAGCGCGGCCGCGCAACCCAGGGCCGCGAGCCGCCAGCGCCGTGTCACCGCCAGCGCGGCGGCGCCGAGGCAGGCCGCGCCCAGGTTGGGCACGAAGCCGCACAGCACCGTCAGCAGCAGTGCCACGCCCAGGCCCAGCAGGGGCGCCTGCCTCAGCGCGGGCCAGCGATAGCCCAGCAGCGCCGCCGCAGCCAGCGCGTACAGCGCCGACACCAGGTTGCGGGTGCTGCCGAACAGGTCGAACCTGCCGTCGGTCTGCCCGAGTTCGCGCCCGATCTCGCTGCCCGGCACCATGCCGCCCAGCATGAAGGTGGCACCTGACAGCAGCACCAGCGTCAGCAGCAGCTGCACGCACCAGCCGTCGGCCAGGCTCGTGAGCAGGCTGCCGGCGCGCGCGTCCGCCAGCCGTGGCAGCAGGTAGAGCAGCACGAGCCACACGGCCAACCCGATGTGGGCATAGAGCCACCACGTCCAGCGGAAACGGCCCGACCCCAGGAAGTCCCAGAGCGAGAGCCCGGCCTTCGACCACGCCATGGCCGCGACGGTCAGGAATGCGCCGAGCATCACGCCCAGCAGCGTGCGCAGCCAGTGCAGCGGCGTGAGCGCGGCCAGCAGCACGCTCGCGGCGCACATGCCCAGCGCGGCGTTGGCAGCCGGCGCGTCGCGAAACAGCGCCCAGCCCAGGCAGCACAGGCCCAGCACCAGTGCGGGCAGGCAGAGCTGTTCGACAAACAGTGCCAGGCCGCGTTGGCGCAGGATGAGCACGCCAAAGGCCAGCAGGCCCAGCCCAAAGACGTACAGGACCGGACCGTCACGCAGCAGCGCATCGCCGAAGGCCAGGCCCACCGCGCCCAGCAGCGGCAGCACCGCGAGCCATGCGCCCAGCGCGGTCAGCAGCAGCACCGGCCAGGGACGGGTGTCGTCGCGCGGCCATTGCGCATCGGGCGGCAACAGGCCCTGGTCCGTTGCGCGTTGCATGAGTTGGCGCGGGGCGGTCATGCCGATGCTCCTTCTTGCGTCGAAGAGGCCGGCATGCCGTTCTGGCGCCGCATGATCCAGGCCACCGAAACCGCCAGCAGCCCCGCGGCCACGAACCCGACGACCAGCAGGCGGCTTACCGTCTCGGAGCCGCCGCTTTCGAACAAAAAGCGAACCAGGCCGGCGACCAGCAAGGTGTCGACGCTCAGCAGGGCGGCGCTCAGGCCGACGATGTCGAACCAGCGCCGCTGCATCAGCATGCCGACCGCAACGCCCATCAGCAGCAGGCCCAGCACATAGTGCGGCGCAATCTCGGTGCGAACGAACAGGCCCGCCAGCGCGGCCAGCGTCACGCTCACCGCCATGGCCAGCAGCGCCAGCCGGCGCGACCAGTGCGTGGCCCCGACCCAGCGTTGTGTCCACGGGCTCAACGCCACGACCAGCAACACGCCCAGACCCCAGCCCACGAGATGAATCGGCAGGTCGCTGTCGTCGGCCTGCCAGCGATGGCCGGTGCGCGCATAGACCCAGAGGCTGATCGCGCTGCACGTGACCATCACCCACGGGAACCACAGCACGTCGCTGCGCACGCCCAGGCACAGCGGCAACGTGAGCGCGGCCCACAGCGCGAACAACTGCCACGCATCAGCCCCGGTCTGGTAGGTCTGGCCGTAGTAGGCGAACAGCGCGCCGGTGCCCAGCAGGCACAGCAGGCCCATGGGCGTGCGCAGGGCGGCGACGCGCCATGCGGCCAGTGCCGTCAGCAGCACCCAGCCTTGCAGCAGGGCGAACTGTCCGGCGCGGCCCAGCGCGCCCCAGTTGGCCGCCACCCACATCACGAGTCCAAAGCCGCCGAGCCCTGCGGCAAGCAGCGCCACCACGCGCCAGAAACGTTCCGGCAGGTGGGGCGGCGGCGCATCGAGTTCCGCGAGCGCGAACAGCGCGTGCATCCGCGGCGGCGACAGTCGGTGGACGCGGGCCAGTTCGTAGAGTGCGAGTCGAAGGTTCATGGGCGTGGAGAGTGGTTGGCCGAGCCATTCTCCACGTGATGCGCCGCGAGGCGCCTGCTGCTACACGACGCGTTCTTCGATCGGTCCCACGCGGTCGGGGTAGAACGCCACGTGGTCCTTGATCTGCGCGACCGGGTCGTAGGGCGACTCGTAGGTCCACACCGCATTCACCGAGCGTTCGCCGCGGCCGGAATGCTGTAGTAGTTGCACTCGCCCTTGTAGGGGCAGTAGGTGGCGTGCGAGGTGCGTTCGAGCAAGGACATCTTCACGTCCTTGCGGGGGATGTAGTGCACGGTTCCGAAATGCGATTCGCGCAGCGTCAGCGCTTCACGCGTGTCGGCGATGACGCGGCCGTCGACCGACACCACCACGCGCAACGGGTTCGGCGTGATGGTGATCGCGTGGTCGGGGCCGGGGGTCTTGATGGTGCGTTCGGGCGTGGCGAACATGGGCTGGCTCCTTCAGCAGGTCGAGGTGACGCAAGAATCGGCGGATGCGCATCTTGCCGCGATGTCGTGACGGTTTGAAGCCCCCCGAAAATCGGCCCATTCGCGAAGTGGTTAAAGCACCCGAAAGTCATCAGAACCGCTCTGCAAGCCTTTCGGCTTCATTTCGTGCCCGCGCCAGCGAGGCGTTCACGGCCTCGGGCGTCGCGAGTGTCGGCGCGGCGGCAACCTCCATCACGTCGTCGATGCCCAGGAAGCCGAGCCAGGTCCGCATGTACGGTTTCTGGAAGTCTTTCTCGTGAGAGGGAAAGCCAGCCGGGTAGTCGCCCGCGCTCGAGTAGACGAGCATGGCGCGCTTGCCGCGAAGCAGGCCGCGATAGCCTTCCCGGGGCGACCAGAGCCAGTTTTCGCCGGGCAGCGTCACCACATCGATGTAGTGCTTTAGCTTGTATGGAATGCCGAAATTCCACATCGGCAGGCTGAAGACGTACTTGTCGGCGGCGTTGAACGCGCGCGCGATGCGCACCGCGCTCTGCCACTGGCGCTGCTGTTCCTCGGTGGCATGGGTGCCGCGCAGCACGGCGAACTTGGCGTCGATCATCGCGGCGTCGAACGCGGGCAGTTCGAGTTCCCAGAGGTGCAGCGTCTGGATCTCGACGTCGGGGTGCAGCGCACGATGTTGTTGCAGAAAGTGACGCGCTGTATCGGCGGAGCGCGAGCGCGCGCCGGTCGGCGAGGCTTCGATGTGCAGGATGCGGGTGGTCATGGCGGCGGGTGTGCGTTGCGTGTGCATCAGTCGTTGACGAGGCGCAGGCCCACCGTGCCGGCGATCACCAGCGTGATGCACGCCAGCCGTGGGGCAGAGAGCGACTCACCGAAGCGCAGCACGCCCATCAGCACCACGCCCACCGAGCCGATGCCGGTCCAGATCGCGTAGGCCGGGCCCAGCGGCAGGTAGCGCAGCGCGCGCGCCAGCAGGTAGATGCTGAGCAGCGCGGTCAGCACGCCGACGACCGACGGCACGGGCCGCGTCCAGTCCTGCGACTGCTTGAGCGCGGCGGCCATGGCGATCTCGACCAGGCCTGCCGTCAACAGAAATATCCAACCCATGAAAAACTCCTTCGATGCTGTGCGGGGGGAAAGCGGAACCCGATAATTCCGGCCTGGGCACCGCTCGGCAAGTACGCACCTTCTGGTAACCATGGGAAATTCAAAGATGCCGTCGAAGAAGAGCTCGGTTGTGGCAGATGCAGCAGGCGACGTGTGGAACGCCGGCTGCCCGTCGCGTCGCGTGCTCGAACTCGTTGCCAACAAGTGGGCGCTGCTGATCGTTCCGTTGCTGCGCGGCAAGCCGCGGCGCAACAACGAACTGCTGCGCAAGGTCGGCGGCATCTCGCAGAAGATGCTCACGCAGACCCTGCGCGAGCTGGAGCAGAACGGGCTGGTGCTGCGCGAAGACCTGCGAACGGTGCCGCCGCATGTCGAGTACCGGCTCAGCCCGCTGGGGCTGTCGCTCAGCCGGACGCTGATGGCGGTGGACCGCTGGGCCGAGGCGAACCACGCGCGGATCGACGCGGCGCAGCAGGCGGCGCGCGCGCGGGCCTAGCCGCTGCGCGCGCGCCGCGGCTTGACGAAGCGCAGCGTCATCCGGTCCGACTCGCCGATGGCCAGGTACTTCGCCCGGTCGACCTCGCCGCCGCGCAGCGTGGGCGGCAGCGACCACACGCCGTTCGCATGGTCCTTGGTGTCGCGCGGGTTGGCGTTGACCTCGCTGCTGCCTGCGAACTCGAAGCCGGCCGCCTTCGCGCGTTCGATCACGAAGTCTTGCGGCACATAGCCGCTCGCGATCACGCGCGCCAGGTTGGTGCCGGGCGGCGCGCGGTGTTCTTCCACGCCGAGCACGCCGCCGGGCTTGAGCACCGCGTAGAAGGCGCGCAGGCTTTCATCGAAGTGGCCGTCCTCGATCCAGTTGTGGATGTTGCGGAAGGTCAGCACCGCGTCGGCGCCGCCGGGCGGGCGGATGTCGGTGAAGGCCGTGGTGGGCAGCGTGCCGAGCACCACGCGACCGTACACCTTGGGCTCGCGCGCCAGCTTGTCGCGGAAGGCGGCGCGCGCACGCTGCTGGCCGGGCGAGCCGCCGGCCGGCTCGTGGGCCGCGTAGAGCCGGCCGTGGTCGTGCAGGTAGGGCGCGAGGATCTCGGTGTACCAGCCGCCGCCGGGCGCGATCTCGATCACCGCCGCATCGGGGCGGATGCCGAAGAAGGCCAGCGTTTCGAGCGGGTGCCGCGCGCCGTCGCGGGTGCGGTAGGCGGGGGTGCGCTGCGGGCCGTCGACGGCCGCCCGCAGGGCTGTCATGGCTTTGGGCGGCAGGCTGGTGGCGTTGGCCGCCCGGGCTTGCGCGAGGCCGCCGGCGCCGGCAAAGGGCAGCAGCGCGGCAGTGGCAACCACAAGGCGGCGCCGCGCTGAAAACTCGGTGAAAGAGGTCATCGCCGCATCATCGGGGAAACGGCCTCGGCGTGCAGGGCATGCCCGAAGCCGGCGAAATCGGTGATAACTTCTTGCCGCCGTGCACCGAGCCATTGAAAGACCGAAGTGAAGAAGACAACCCAGCTCGCCACCTTTCTTCTGCTTGCCAGCGTGCTGACCGCGGGCGCATGGGCGCAGGCCTGGCCGTCGAAGCCCGTGCGCGTGATCGTGCCGGCACCGGCCGGCAGCTCGCTCGACGTGATCGCGCGCACGCTGGCCGACCGCCTGCGCGTGATCTGGAAGCAGCCCGTGGTGATAGAGACCAAGGCCGGCGCGGGCGGCCTCATCGGCATGGACACCGTGGCCAAGCGCCGCACGACGGCTATACGCTGGGCATCGGCTTCAACGGTCCCATCGCCTTCGCGCCCTACATGTACGCGCGCATGCCGTATGTGCCCGCGCAGGACCTGGTGCCCGTGGTGCTCACCACCTCGCAGCCCAACGTGCTGGCGGTGCAGGCGGACAACCCCGCGAACACGCTGCCCGAGTTCATCGAATGGGCGAAGAAGCGCGGCGACAGGTTCAGCTACGCGTCGGTGGGCGCGGGCAGCTCGTCGCACCTCACGATGGAGCTGTTTCGCAGCGTGGCGCACATCGAGGCGGTGCACGTGCCGTACTCGGGCTCGCCGCCCGCGGGCCTGTCGCTCGCGGCGGGCGACACGCAGGCGCTGTTCACGGTGGCACCCGCGCTGCTGCCGCTCATCCAGGGCCACCGCGTGAAGCTCATTGCCGTGACCAGCGCCAGGCGCTCCGAGCTCATGAAAGACCTGCCGACCGTGGCCGAGTCGGGCTATCCCGGCTTCGAGTCGCTCGCGTGGAACGGTTTCTTCACCGGCAGCGGCACGCCGCCCGAGGTGGTGCAGCGCATCAACGCCGACGTCAACGCCGTGCTGCAGGAGCCCGCTGTGCGCGAGCTGCTGGCCAACCAGGGGTTGGTGCCGGGCGGCGGCTCGCCGGAAGAATTTCGGGCCTTCATCGACAGCGAAGCCCGCAAATGGGGTGCGATCATTGCCAAGGTCGCATCCGCCTCGATCAGTAAGTGACACTCCCACGCCAGAAAAATTTCAGGAAGAAAAAATGGAACAGTTCCCCAGCGACATCTACACCGAACCCGAGCCCGACCCGTACACGCTCGCCAACCTGGGCCCGCTCACGGGCCTGGCGGGCCTGTGGGTCGGCACGGCGGGCCACGACGTGAGCCCGAAGGAAGACGGCCCCGAGGCCGAAGCCTTCATCGAGCATGCGGAGTTCCAGCCCATCGATGCGCAGACCAACGGGCCGCAGATTTTCTACGGGCTGCGCTACCACCTGCGCATCGTCAAGCCCAATGACGTGGAGACCTTTCACGACCAGGTCGGCTACTGGCTGTGGGAGCCCGCCACGGGCGCGCTGATCCAGACGCTGTCGATTCCGCGCGGGCTGACCTGCATGGCCACGGGCCGCGCCAAGCCCGACGACCGCAGCTTCAGGCTCGAGGCCGTGCGCGGCGGCGAGACCAACGGCATCCTCGCCAACCCGTTCCTGGAGCATGCGTTCAAGACGCTGCGCTACAGCATCGCGGTGTCGATCCACGACGACGGCAGCTGGTCGTACGAAATCGAAACGCTGCTGGACGTGCGCGGCAAGGCCGAGCCCTTCAGCCACACCGACCGCAACACGCTGCGCAAGATCGGTGAGCCCACGCCGAACCCGACGGCGCAGGCAGCGATCGCCGAGGCGGCGGAAGAAGCGGCGGCAGAGGCAGCTAAGAAGGCGTCCGGTGCCGCGAGCGTGGACACGGAGGCCGAGCCGGCCTGATCAGTCGCCCAGCGCTGCTTCCACGTCCGCGTGGAACTTGGCCGAGCACCACTCGGTCGCGCCGAAGTACAGCGACTGCTGCGCGCCGCTCGCGAGCGTGGACTGTGCCGACACGCCGAGCGCAAAGTCTTCGTCGAGCGCGCCCCAGAACGACTCGACGTTCTTGCGCCAGTAGTTCGCCGATTTCTCCGTTGTCGGCAGTTCGGGAATCAGCGTGCTCGCGATCACGCGCGAGCGGCCCGGCGATTCGGGCAGCACGGTGAACGCATTGGCGTGGTCGCCTTCATGCAGGACGAAGGTTGCCGGGAAAAAGAAGTAAATGATGTTCGAGTGCGGCCCCACCCGCCAGTCGTGCACGGGCATGCCGCGCAGGCTTTCGATGCTGCGCTTGGGCAGGAAGAGG
The DNA here is from genome assembly GCF_016082275.1 of Variovorax sp. E3. Taxonomy (GTDB): domain Bacteria; phylum Pseudomonadota; class Gammaproteobacteria; order Burkholderiales; family Burkholderiaceae_C; genus Variovorax. The sequence continues at coordinate 35,918 of NZ_MOWM01000027.1, read as the reverse complement.
CGGTGGTGCCGGCGGTCGTGGTCGGCCATCAGCAGGTTGTCGTAGAACAGCGGCGCAATGCTGTCGCGGTGCGCGTACTGGAAGTGATAGGTCTCCAGGTTCGCCTCGAAAGGGATCTTCCAGTTGGCCGCGTTGTCGAAGGCGCGCTGGTGAACCGGCACCCAGCCGTCGTAGCCCCAGCCGCGCAGGTCGCCGCCGAAGCGGCCGAGCCAGCCGTCGATGTCGAGCGCGGCGCTTTCGCCCTCGGCCACCGCGCGCGGAACGGCCCAGACCAGGCCCAGCGCTTCCGCCACCGGCACGCGGGCCAGTTTGCATGACGATGCCGGCGCATGCGGAAAGTCTTGTGCCGAAGGGCGCCCGCGCAGCGTGCCGTCGAGTGCATAGGTCCAGCTGTGGTACGGGCAGACCAGCGCGCGCTGGTTCGATGCGCCCGGCGGCTTGAGCCGTGCGCCACGGTGGCGGCAGGCGTTGACGAAGCCGTTGAGCTGCCCGTCCTGTCCGCGCACGAACAGCAGCGGCAGGCCCGCCACGTCGATGGCGAACGAATCGCCGGGGTTCGCGAGCGACGCCGACGGGCACAGCGCCAGCGGATGGCGGCGAAAGATGCGTTCCACCTCGCGTTCATGGCGCGCCGGGTCGAGGTAGCGCGACACGGGGCTCACGGCGGGCTCGCCGCGTTCGCTGCCGCCGGTCTCGATCAGCGCGAGCGCGCGCCGGATCAACGCGATCTGTTCTTCATGCTGCATGCGCATTCGCCATCGGGGTGGCTTCCGTGAGGTCGTCGTGGGCGACCATTGTGGCGAGCCGTTGGCGCGGTGGCTTGTCTCAACTGGTCGTCGTGGGGCAGGGCGATATAGTGATTCGATACAAAAAGGGAGGATTTCCATGACCGACTTTCCCGACGCCTTCGACGCGTCCGAAGCGCTATGGCTGCGGCGGCTCGTCGTGCATGACGCACCGCTGCTGCACCAGCTGATCGTCACCAACAAGGACGGCCTGCTGTCCACGCTGCACTGGCCCCGGTTCATCCACGCGCAGGCCGACACGGCCGCGTTCTGCGCCGCCTGCGAAACCGCCTTCGGCAATGGAAAGAACGCGGTCTACGGCGTCTGGCGTGGCGGGGAGATCCTGGGCGTGGTGTCGTTCAACGCCATCGACCACGACCGGAAGGAAGGCGAAATCGGCTACTGGCTCGGCAGCGCCGCGCGTGGACAAGGCGTGGCGACCCTGGCGGTTGCCGCGCTGGTGCGTGCCTTTGCGGGCGCCGGCGTGGTCCGCCGCAGCATCATCAAGTGCGCCACGGGCAACGAGCGCAGCCGGAAGCTCGCCGAGCGCCTCGGCTTCGAGCGCGTGGGGCAACTGAGCAAGGCCGAGAAGATCGGCGACGTCCTGCACGACCAGTACGTGTACGCACTGCAAGCGCCGTAGACAGCTTCAGTCCAGCCGCAGCGCCCCCAGCCGCGCAACGATCAGGTCATACAGCGTCTGCGCCGCCACCGACAGGCTGCCTTCACGCCGCTGCACCAGGTACAGCGTGCGCGTGAGCGCCGGCAGCGGAAGAGGCCGCGTCACCAGCGTCTCGCGCTGGAAATGGAACAGCGTGAGCGCGGGCACCACGCTGATGCCCAGCCCCGCCTCGACCAGCCCCATGACGGTGGCCAGGTGCTCCACCTCGAACACCGCGTTCAGCCGCTGCGGATGCAGCGCCACGTCGAGTGCCTGCCGTACGCTGCTGTTGCGCGCCATCTGGATGAAGGGGTAGGGCGCGATCTTCTTGACGGTCAGGCGCGGCTCGCTGGCCAGCGGATGGTCGGCGCGGCACACGAGGTGAAAGCGGTCGCTGCAGAGCTTGCGCGCGCGCAGGTCGGTGCCCGCCGCCGCCTCCGCGCCCGAAGCCGCCAGCGCGAAGTCGGCCTGGCCGCTGCGCACGAGCGCGATGCAGGCGTCGGACAGCGCGTCGTCCAGGTCGACGCGAATGCCCGGCCAGGCCTGCATGAACTCCGCGAACACGGCCGGCAGCCAGCCGGCCGCGAGCGAGGGCAGGGCGGCCACGCGCACGCGGCCCTTGCGGCGCTCCACGTGGTCGGCCAGGTCGCCCATCGCGCTGCCCATGTCGTCGAGCAGGCGGCGCGCCGAGCCTTCGAACAGCCGGCCTTCGGGCGTGAGCTGCACGCTGCGCGTGTCGCGGTCGAACAGGCGCGTGCCCACCGCGTCCTCGAGCGTGCGGATCAGCGCGCTGAAGGCGGGCTGCGACAGGTGGCTGGTCTGCGCCGCGCGCGTGAAGTTGCGGTGCTCGGCCAGCGCGAGAAAGGCGCGCAGCTGCCGCGTGGAGAGGTCGGGCGTCTTTCTCATGTCTCTCAGCCTTGTTATTTGAAAAGCCGATCAATCGATCCGGATTTTCGATTTTACGGATGATGGACGGCTGCCTACAGTGCACGGCAATGAACTCCATTGTTGAACCGCCCAGGCTGCTGATCGGCTGCGCGGCCGGCTTCTCGGGTGACCGCACCGACGCCGCCGGCCCCGTGGTCGACACGCTGATCGCGCGGCTCGCCGCCGGGCCCCAGGGGCAGCGCGCGTTCCTGATCTTCGAGACGCTGGCCGAGCGCACGCTGGCGCTGGCGCAACTGCGCCGCCGCAACGACCCCGACGCGGGCTACGAGCCGCTGCTGGACGACATGCTGCGCCCCGTGCTGGCGCGCTGCCTGGCGCACGGCATCCGCATCGTGAGCAACTTCGGCGCGGCCAACCCGCGCGCCGCCGCCCGGCACATCGCCCGCATGGCGCGCGAACTGGGCGCGAGCGCGCCGCGCATCGCGGTGGTGGAGGGCGACGACCTGTCGGGGCCCGGGCACCGTGCGTTGCTGGGCGAAGCGCTCGGCGCGCAGATGGAAGGGCTGCGCGTGGTCAGCGCCAACGCCTACATCGGCGCCGAACCCATTGCCGCCGCGCTCGACGCGGGCGCGCAGATCGTGGTGTGCGGCCGCGTGGCCGATCCGTCGCTGACGGTGGGGCCTGCCATGTCGCACTTCGGCTGGCGCGCCGACGACTGGGACCGGCTGGGCCGCGCCACCATGGCCGGCCATCTGCTCGAATGCGGCGCGCAGGTCTGCGGCGGCTACTTCGCCGACCCTGGGTACAAGGACGTGCCGGGGCTCGAATCCGTGGGCTTTCCCATCGCCGAGATCGACGCCGACGGCGGCTGCGTCATCGGCAAGGCCGAGCGCACGGGCGGGCTCGTGACCGAGGCCACGGTGAAGGAGCAACTGCTCTACGAAGTGCACGACCCTGCGGCCTACCTGACGCCCGACGTGGTGGCCGACATCGCCGACGCCGAAGTGCGCGCGCTGCCGGGCGAGAGCCGCGTCGCGCTTTCCGGCGTGCGCGGCCACGCGCGGCCGGGCAGCTACAAGGTCAACGTCTGCCATGAAGGCGGCTGGTTGGCCGAAGGCGAAATCTCCTACGCGGGTCCTCGCGCCGAAGGCCGGGCACGGCTCGCGGCCGACGTGCTGAAGAAGCGCCTCGGGGGCCTGGCGCTGCGCGTCGACCTGATCGGCGCGCTGAGCATCCTCGGCGACGACGCGGGCCGCGCGCTGGCCGACACGCCCGACACCGGCCTGCGCGACGTGCGCCTGCGCGTCGCGGCCACGCATGCCGACCGCGCGCAGGCCGAACGGCTCGGGCGCGAAGTGATGGCGCTCTACACCTGCGGCCCGGCCGGCGGCGGCGGTGTGCGCACCGCGCTCACGCCGCGCCTGAACACGCTGTCGTGCCTGCTGCCGCGCGAAGCGGTGCCGGTGCGTTTCGAACTGCTGGCCGCGGAGGACCTGGCATGAACAACAACGCCGTTGAAGACACCGTCGACGTGCCCCTGTACCGCGCGGCCCACGGCCGCACCGGCGACAAGGGCGACCGCTCCAACATCAGCGTGATCGCCTGGCATGCCGACCTGTTTCCCTTGCTGCTCGAACAGCTCACGCCCGAGCGCGTGGCCGCGCAGTTTCGCCACCGCGCGCCGTCGCAGGTGCAGCGCTTCGTGCTGCCGAAGCTGCACGCCATGAACTTCGTGCTCGACGCGGTGCTCGACGGCGGCGTCAACGACGCGCTGAACCTCGATGCACACGGCAAGGCGCTGTCCTTCCTGCTGCTCGACATGCCCATTCGCGTGCCGCGCGCGCTCGAGCCCTTGCTGGCCGGGCCGTAGCGGCTGCTGCTCTTTTTCTTTTTTACTCACCCATTCCATCCGGAGACAAAACAATGAAGCGATTTCCCCTCACCGTGCTGACCACCGCGCTGGCCCTCGCGCCGCTGCTGGGCCATGCACAGGCCTTCCCCGAGAAGGCCATCACCTTCGTCGTGCCGTTCGCGGCGGGCACCGCCACCGACCAGATCGCGCGCGCGCTCGGCAACCAGATCGCGGCCGAAACCAAGCAGGCCGTCATCATCGACAACAAGGCCGGCGCCAGCGGCTTCATCGCCTCGCAAGCGGTGGCCAAGGCGCCCGCCGACGGCTACACGGTGCTCATCACCACCAACACCACGCACGCGGCCAACGAGCACCTGTTCAAGAAGCTGCCCTACGACCCGGTGAAAGACTTCGCGCCCGTCACCGCGCTCGGCAAGGGCGGCCAGATCATGGTGGTGAACCCGTCGTTCCCCGCGAAGAGCGTGGCCGAGTTCATTGTGCTGGCCAGGAAGGAGCCGGGCAAGTACAGCTTCGGCAGCGGCAGCTCGTCCAGCCGCATGGCGGGCGAGTTGCTGCAGCAGATGGCCGACATCAAGCTGCTGCACGTGCCCTACAAGAGCAACACGCTGGCCGTCACCGACCTGCTGGGCAGCCAGATCAACATGATGATCACCGACACGGCCACCGGCCTGCCGCAGGTCAAGGCCGGCAAGCTGCGCGCGCTGGGCATTTCGAGCGCCGCGCGTTCGCCGCTCGCGCCCGACGTACCCACCATTGCCGAAGCCGGCGTGAAGGGCTACGAAATGGGCTACTGGTTCGCGGCCTATGCGCCCGCCAGGACGCCGCCCGCCGTGGTCAAGCGCCTGAACGAACTGCTCGTGAAGGCCGCCAGGAGCGAGGCCGCGAAGACCGCGTTCTACGAACCTACCGGCACCGAGGTCTTCACCTCGTCGCCCGAGGAGCTGGCGAAGTTCCAGACGGCCGAGTCGCAGAAGTGGGGCCGCATCGTCAAGGCCGCCGGCATCGAGGCCGAGTAGCCCGCGCGCCGTAGCGGGGATCGGCGCCGCGACAGCACAAGACACACAACAGGAGACAAAACCATGAAACGCTGGAGCCTCTGGGCTGCCACGGTGGCTTCGGCCGCCCTTTTTCTGAGTGCATGCGGCGGCAGCGGCGGGGGAGGCGGCGGCTTGCTGCTGCCACCGCCCACCACCACGCCGACACCACCGCCCGTGACAGCCGCCGCGCCCAAGTTCAAGCTCGCCATCACCGCGACCGAAGACGTGCCCGGTACCTTCGGCAGCGTGGGCGCCTACGAAAAGGTCAGCGGCACCTTCACGGGCGAGGTCGACCCGAAGGACGCGCGCAACGCCATCATCCAGGACCTGCAGCTGGCGCCGCTCAACGCCAACGGCAAGGTCGAGTACAGCTCGGACTTCGTGCTGTTCAAGCCGAAGGACATGCGCAAGGCCAGCGGCGTGCTGCGCTACGACGCGCCGAACCGCGGCAACATCGTCAACCTCGACCCGTACTTCGCGTCGCGCGGCTATGTGTTCCTCACGGCCGCATGGCAGGGCGACGTGCCGGCGGCGCCGGGCAAGCTCACGCTCAAGGTGCCGGTGGCGAAGAACGCCGACGGCAGCAGCATCACCGGCACCTACCGCGCCGAGTTGCTGCCGACCGTGGCCACGAACGATTCGCTGCCGCTGCCCGGTGGCCCATTCAACGCGGCCATGCAGGCCTATGCGACCGCGAGCCTGGACAACACCAAGCCCGGCTACGTGCTCACGCGCCGCATCAACGAAGGCGACGCGCGCCAGCTTGTTCCCGCCAGCGACTGGAAGTTCGCGAAGTGCGGCGCGGCCACGCCGTTCCCCGGCACGCCCGACGAGACCAGCGTGTGCCTGAAGAACGCCTGGGACCCGGCCTACATCTACGAGCTGGTCTACATCGCGAAAGACCCGAAGGTGATGGGCCTGGGGCTTGCCGCGTTGCGCGACATGATCACGTTCTTCCACCGCGACAGCGCCGATGCCGCGGGCACGGCCAACCCCGTGGCGGCGGCGATCCGCAACACCATTGCCTCGGGCGTCTCGCAGTGCGGCAACTTCATGAAGACCTTCGTGCACCTGGGCTTCAACGAGGACCGCGCGGGGCAGAAGGTGTTCGACGGCGTGTTCGCGCAGATCGCGGCGCGGCAGACCAACATCAACATGCGCTTTTCCATTCCCGGTGGCGGCGGCGGCGTGCGCACCGACCACACGGCCTTCGGCCAGGCCGGCACGCGCGGCCTGTCGAAGGACTACGTGGACGACGTGGCGCAGCGGCGCGGCGGCATCCTGTCGCGCTGCGAGGCGGGCGGCACCTGCCCCAAGCTGTTCATCGGCTTCAGCGGCACCGAGTTCTGGACGCTGCAGGGCTCGCCGCTGCTGACCGACGCCTGGGGCACGGCCGACCTCGTGCAGCCCGGCAACGCGCGCATCTACTACTACGCCAGCTCGCACCACCTGCTGGGCCTGGCGTCGCTGCCGGGCACGAGCGCGGGCGCGCTCTATGCCACCAACGGCAACACGGGCGTGATCCCGGTCGTGCGCGCGCTCTACCAGAACCTGGAGGACTGGGTCGTCAACGGCACCACGCCGCCCGACAACCAGGTGCCCAGGATCGCCGACGCCACGCTGGTGCGCCCGGCGCAGGTGCGGTTCCCGGCCATTCCGGGCGCGAGCTACACGGGGCTGGTCAACGGCTACTCGCTGCTCGACTGGGGCCCGAACTACCGGCCGCAGGACGAGAGCGGCATCGCCACGCAGGTGCCGCCCGCCTACCTGGGCCGCGACTACGCGATCCTGGTGCCGCAGGTCGACGCCGACGGCAACGACATCGCGGGCATCCGCAGCATCGACGTGGCCGTGCCCGTGGGCACCAACACGGGCTGGAACACCACGAACCAGCCGGGGCGCATCGACCAGGCGGGGCTGTTCGGTTCGTACTTTGCGTTTGCGAAGACGCCCGCGCTGCGCGGGGCCGATCCGCGCCTGTCGCTGCAGGAGCGCTACACCGACCAGGCCGGCTACGTGGCCGCCGTGACGGCCGCCGCCAACGACCTTGTGGCCAGGCGCTTCATGCTGCGCGTCGACGCCGATGCGGCGATTGCCAACGCGACCGCCAACCCGGTGCTGCCCTAGTCGAGCCGCGCGGGCTTTGCGGTGGAATGCACCGCAAAACCCGTCTCGCCCGGCGCGATGTGTGCGCGCAGGGTGAGCGCGGGAATCTCGTAGTCCCCGGCGTTCTGCGGGCGAAACGGAATCGGGTCGGTGGTCCACAGCGTGTCGAGCCGCCGGCCCAGCTCTTCCTCGATGCGGGCATAGGCAGCCTGGTCGACCTTGTCGGTGCGATGCACCACATACGGCGGCAGCACGTCGAAGCCGGGGTAGTAGAGGACGCCGTGGTGAATGGGAAACAGCAGGTCGTCGATCGGCCCGTTGATGCCGCGCGGCGCGTAGTGCGAGGCCCAGCCGCCGGTCGTGGTGACCACCATCGCGCGCTTGCCGGCCATCACGCCCTGGCCGAAGCGGTCGCCCCAGCGGGTGTCCGAATGCTCGCCCACGCCGTAGGCAAAACCGTAGGCGTAGATGCGCTCGATCCAGCCCTTGAGGATGGCGGGCATCGAGTACCACCACAGCGGAAACTGCAGGATCACCGCGTCGGCCCACAGCAGCTTCCGCTGCTCGGCGGCGATGTCCGCGGTCTGCGTGCCGCCCTGGAAGGCGTGCAGCGAATCGCGCACGGGGTCGAAGCGCGCGGCACTGTCGCGGGCGGGAAAGTCGTCGGCGTCGAGCGCGGGCTTCCAGCGCATGGCGTACAGGTCGGACGTCTGCACGGAATGCCCCGCGGCCCGCAGGTGTTCGGCCATGAAGCGATGGAGCGCGCCGTTGAGCGAGGCGGGTTCGGGATGGGCAAGGACCAGCAGGATGTTCACGGTTTCACACGGGTTCGAATGAGGAAGACCCGAGCTTAGGCAGCGAGGCGATATATTGGAAATGAATAGTCTGAATTCCAGGAATTGCTATGAACAATTTCAACCGCCTCGACCTGAACCTGCTCGTCACGCTGGACACCCTGCTGGCCGAGCGCAACGTGACACGCGCCGCCGAGCGGCTGAACCTGTCGCAGCCCTCGGTGAGCGTGCAGCTCGCGAAGCTGCGCGAAGCCTTCAACGACCCGCTGTTGCTGCCCGCGCAGCGCGGCATGCGGCCCACGGCGCGGGCCGACGAATTGCGCGAGCCCTTGCGCGAGGCCCTGCAGGCGCTGGGCCGCGCGGTGGCACCCACCAGGCCGTTCGATCCGGCCGAGGCGACGACCACCTGGCGCGTGGCCGCGGCCGACTACGCCGAGTCGGCCATCCTGCTGCCGGCGCTGGCCAGGCTGCGTGCCGAGGCGCCGCACACGCGGCTGGCGGTGGTGGAGGCGGTGCCGTCGCGCATGGCGCGGCAGCTGGAGAACTCGGAGGTCGACCTGTTCTTTCACACCAGCGTGGGCGCGGCGCCCGGCCTGCACCACCGGGTGCTGTTCCATGAGCGCTATGTGCTGGCCGGGCGGGCCGGCCATCCGCGCCTGAAGCGGCGCCCGACGCTCGCGCAGTTCTGCGCGCTGGAGCACGTGGTGGTGTCGCTGGGCGGCGGCGGTTTTGCCGGGCCGACCGACGAGGCGCTGGCACGGCAGGGCCTCACGCGGCGCGTGGTGCTGTCGGTGCCGCACTTTCTTTTCATGATGTCGGCCCTGGCCGGCACCGACATGGTCGCGATGCTGCCCGAGCGGCTGGCGCGCGGCGCAGCGGGGCTGCGCATCATCGAGGCGCCGCTCGAAGTGCCGGGCTACGAAATGGCGATGCTCTGGCACGAGCGCAAGCACCGCGACCCGGGCCACCGGTGGCTGCGCGAACGCATCGCCGGGAGCCTGTAGGCGTTGTCTTCGCGCTTAGACTTTCGCGATTCCGCAGAACAATGAACCCGGAGGATTCGCAAAAATGAACCTGAGCTACCGGCCTGACAGCCGCCTCGTCGTCGCGAAGTGGGAAGACCATGACGGCGACCGCTGCTACGAAGAGCGCTTCGTCTGGAACGACAAGGCCTTCGGGCGCATCGCGCGCAAGGCCCTGGGAGCGCGCGAAGCCTGCGCAACGGACTGAGGCACACGCGCATGAACACCGAATCGAGCCCGCTTCTTGTCGGCAGTTGCCTGTGCGGCGTCGTCAAGTACGAAGCGCGCTCAAGGGCCAGGGCGGTTTCCCATTGCCACTGCGGCATGTGCCGCAAGGCGCACGGCGCGGCGTTTGGCACTTACGCGAGCGTGCCGGTGGGCGACTTCGCGGTGGTGGCCGGCGCCGAGGCGGTGCGCAGCCGCGAATCGTCGCCCGGCGTCACGCGAACGTTCTGTTCCCTGTGCGGCTCACCGTTGACCTGGCACAGCACGCATGGCGAGGCGGCCGGCTGGATCTCGTTCTCGCTGGGCACGCTCGACACGCCTTTCACGCCCACGAAGCAGCGTCATGTGCACCGGGATTGCGCCGCGCCCTGGCACGTGGCCGAAGGCGCGGGGCAGGGTTGATCGACCCGGCGCCCGCCGCATGCAGGCCGGCTACCGCGCCGGCGCCGGCCGCACCCAGGCCACCAGCAGGCTCAGCCAATGCGCCTTCCAGGCGGCTGTGAACGCGATGGTCAGTGCAGCGCCGGCCAGCGTCATGAACCACACCAGCGCGGCCATCGACGCGTGATCGACCGCCAGGCACAGCAGCAGCGACACCACCAGCCCCGACACGCCCAGCACGCGCAGCAGCACGACGGTGCCGCGCGGCGCCGGCACCGCACCGAACGCCTGTTCCCAATGACGTCCATGGCCAGCGCCAGCCAGCCCAGGCCGGCGATGTTGGCGGCCACGGCCAGCAGCAGGAGAAGGGCGTCAGGCACGGGCGCTCTCCTCGACGACAGCGGACGGCGCGCGCGGCGCGGCCACGGCAGGGGCCACGCCGGCGCCGGCACCGCGAGCGAGCTTGCGCGCAGCCACCACCGCGACCGCCGCGCTCGCGAGCATGAACAGGTCGACACCCGCCACGGGCCAGTAGCCCGCGCCGATCGTGCGCAGCAGGTGGTCCCCCGTGGTCACCCAGTTCAGCAGCACCGCGGCCACGGCCATCACGGCGACGGCCCAGCACTGCTCCGCCCAGGCCGGCGCCATGCGCGCTTCGGCCACCGGCGCGGTGCGCCAGATGGCGTGCGCGAACGCGATCAGCCATGCGCCGCAGAAGATGTACTTTTCCCAGTCGCCGCGCGCCGGCAAATCGTCGGGCAGCAGGCGGTTGCCGATCAGCATCGCGAGCGTGGCCACGAGCATGCCCGTCACGGTGGTCACCGCGAACGCATCGACCAGCGTGCGCCGCCGCGTTCCTGCCTGGCGTGCTGGCGCTTGCGCTTTTCCACGAAGAAGATGAAACCGGTGGCAATGCACGCGCAGCCCGACAGCCCGCCCAGCACGTACAGCCACCGCAGCAGCCAGTGGCGAAAGTGCTGCAGGTGCAGGCCGGTGAGGAAGGTGTTGACGCTGGCCACGGGCGTGAGCGGCGGGTCTTCGCGCAGCACCTCGCCGGTCGAGGCCTTGAAGTGGATGCCTTCGCCGGTCAGCGCGATGCGGTCGGTGCCCGCGCGGTACACGCTCACGTAGCTGTTGGCGTCGCCCACGTGCTGCACGCTGAGAAAGCCGACGTCGCCGGCCATGTCCTTGGCGGCCCAGCGGCGGCGCGCCTCGGCCACCATGGCGTCGACCGAGGCCAGCGTGCCGGGCGTGCCCGCGCGGTCGTGCGGCAGGCCGGTTTCCAGCGCCTCGTGCTTTTCGTGCAGGTCGTGCAGCGGCTTGAGCTGCGTGTCGGTCAGCGGAAAGTAGATGCTGCCGAAGATCACCAGCCCCGAGAACGCGAAGATGAAGTGAAAGGGCAGGGCCACCACGCCGGTCAGGTTGTGCAGGTCGAGCGTGCTGCGCTGCGTGTGCTTGCGCGGTCGGAAGGTGAAGAGCTCGCGAAAGATCTTGCGGTGCATCACCACGCCGCTGACCAGCGCCACCAGCATCACGAGCGCCGCGAAGCCGACGATGAAGTAGCCCAGGTTCTTCCATTCCAGGTGCAGGCTGTAGTGCAGCGGGTAGAAGAACTGGCTGCCGATCTTCAGGTGGTCGTCGGGCAGCGACTTGCCGGTGCGCGGGTCGATGGTGCGGTCACCGAAGACGCTGTCCTCGGGGTCCTTGGCGTTGGGCAGTTCATAGCTGGCGAACAGGCTCAGCACCGGGTCGCGGTGCGTGGTGTACGCGCCCCAGCTCTTGACCACCGGAAAGCTGTCGGCCATGGGGCCGTTCACGCGGCTGCGGGCCTGCTCGATGCTCAGCGCGCTGGGCTTCATGTCCTGGAACACGGGCAACAGCATCTTGTCGAACGAGGGCATGGGCTGCGGCGCGAAGCGCGTCGCGGGAATGGCCCAGCGGTCGATCTCGCGGTCGAACACCGACAGCGAGCCGAAGAAGAAGACGGCCATCAGCACGAAGCCCATCACGAGGCCGAACCACGTGTGCAGCCATGCCATCGAAAGGCGGAAATTCTGGAACACGGACGAAGGTCTCCTTGTGCGCGGTGCGCCCGTCAAAGCAGCGCGCGCTGCACCAGCCAGGCAGCGCCTGTCATGAGCGCACCGCCGCCGGCCAGCACCAGCCACACACGCGCCAGGCTGCGCGCCGCGAAGGCCCACAGGAACGCGACCAGGAAAACGATGAAGCCGACGATGTAGCCCAGCGCCTCGGCGTCGTGGAACTCCATGCGGGCTGCGAACAGCAGGCCGATGGCCAGGGCGATGAAGCCCCAGGTGAAGGCGTAGCCGCCGAGCATGCCCGCGGCAATGCGCCAGGCCACATGGGAGCGGGAAAGGGTCGAAGCAGTCGTCATGTCATGGTTCAAAACAACAGGCGGAGCACCGGCTGTGCCGGCCTCGTGGCTCTTGCCGAACAGCGGCGCCGGGTGGTCGCCGCGAACGTTCTTCTCGCTGTGCGGGGTGGGCGTTATCTTGTTCTGGCCCGCACGGGATAAGAACCATTCTCAATCATAACGTGACTCAGCCAGCGCGCGACCCACGCGCCAGCGTCTCGGAGGGCCTTTCGCCGAAGCGCGCGCGGTATTGCGCCGCGAAGTGGCCCAGGTGCAGAAAACCGTATTTTTCCGCCGCCTCGCGCACGCCACCGGCATCGCCTTGCGCGCACGCCTGCAGGTCGGCCCGCACCCTGTCGAGCCGCAGTTCCCGCAGGAATTCCATCGGCCCCTGGCCCGCGTGCTGGCGAAATGCCAGCTGCAACGCGCGCGCGCTGCAGCCGACCTCGCGGCACACGTCCGCCAGCGACACGGGTTGCTCGGCGTGCGCGGCCATGAACTCCTGCGCCTTGCGCACCACGCGCGGCACCAAGCCGCGCTGGGCATCGCCGGCCAGCGCGGCCGAGTGGTTGTGCCGCGCCGACATCAGCAGGCTCGACATCAGGTATTCCTCGGCATGCTCGGCCAGGCGATTGCCGGCCTGCAGCGCATTGCCGGCGTCGAGCGTGAGCCGCAGGTAGTCGATGAAGTGCACCAGCGGCGCCAGCGCGGGGTTGTCCAGCGGCACGCCCAGGTCGAACACCAGCGCCTGCCGCAGCGGCGCCTGCAGCAATGCTTCCAGCCGCGACAGCAGTGCCGGGCGGGCCAGCCGCACGATCAGGTGCGGGCTGTCGTCGGCCCAGCGCATCGACAGCGGCTCGGTGGGCGAGGGCAGCGAGGCCAGGCTGGGCGTGGCCTCGACCTGCTGCGCGCCGCAGCGGATGTCGGCGCCGCCGCGCAGCGGAATCTGCAGCAGGAAGAAGTCTTGCAGGTAGCCCGGGTCGATCTGCACGCCGGGCCCGTACTGCACGTAATTGAGGCTCACGTTCCGGTCCAGGCGGGCGCTGTGGTGGCAGGCGTCGAGTTCGGTGCGCGGGCGCAGCATGGTCAGGCCGTGCGGGCAGAACACGCGGGCCACGCTTTCGCGCGCCTCGTCCATGTCGTGGCTTTCGAACAGTCGGTAGCGCTGCAGAGGCAGCCGTGGGGTGATGGCGGCGGTTTCCATGGGGGGCCGGATGACCGTAGCAAAAACCGTCCCCGCCCACAATTCGGATCGCCCCTCGGCCCAAAAACATGCGCGCCAGGGACAGCGACTGCGCTTGCGGGATGCGCCTGCGCCTCTTCACCTCCTAACGTACGACCCCACAGGCCAGCCCGGTCTGGTCGAACCGATCCACCAAGGAAGGAGAGCAAGCGTCATGTTCAAGGGACTCGAAGGCAAGAGCGCCATCGTCACCGGCGGTGCCACGTTGATAGGGGCCGGCGTGGTGCGCGCGCTGCACGCGGCCGGGGTGAAAGTGGTGGTCGCCGACATCGACGCCGCCAACGGCCAGGCGCTGGCGGATTCGCTGGGCGCGGGCGCGCTCTTCGTGCAGACCGACATCACCGACGACGCCCAGGTGGCGGCGTGCGTGGCGCGGGCCGCCGAGCGGCACGGCGGCGTGCACTTTCTGGTGAACCTGGCGTGCTCCTACGTGGACGACGGCTTCAAGTCGCCGCGCGCCGAATGGCTCACCTCGTTCAACGTGAACGTTGCCAGCGCCGTGGCCATGCTGCAGGCCGTGCACCCGCACATGGTGGCGGCGGGCGGCGGCGCGGTGGTCAATTTCACGAGCATCTCTCGCGCGTGGCGCAGACGGGGCGCTGGCTCTACCCGGTGAGCAAGGCCGCGATGGCGCAGCTCACCCGCAACATGGCGATGGACCTGGCGGGCGACCGCATCCGCGTGAACAGCGTGTCGCCGGGCTGGACGTGGTCGGCCGTGATGGACCGACTGAGCAACGGCGACCGCGCCAAGACCGACCGCGTGGCCGCGCCGTTCCACCTGCTGGGGCGCGTGGGCGACCCGGACGAGGTGGCGCAGGTGGTGCTGTTCCTGTGCTCGGACCACGCGAGCTTCGTGACCGGCGCCGACTACGCGGTGGACGGCGGCTACGCGGCCATGGGCCCCGAGCAGGCCGTGCCGGCCATTCCCAAACTGATGGACTAAGAAAGCAAGGAGCCAACTCATGAAGCGAATCGCCATCGTCGGCGCGGGCCAGTCGGGCCTGCAACTGGGGCTCGGCCTGCTGGGCGCGGGCTACGAGGTCACCATGTTCAGCAACCGCACGGGCGACGACATCCGCCACGGCAAGGTGATGTCCAGCCAATGCATGTTCAACACCTCGCTGCAGATCGAACGCGACCTGGGGCTGGACCAGTGGGCCAGGGAATGCCCCACGGTCGACGGCATCGGCCTGGCCGTGCCGCACCCCGAGCAGAAGGGCGCCAGGGCCATCGACTGGGCGGCGCGGCTGCACTCGAGCGCGCAGTCGGTCGACCAGCGCGTGAAGATTCCCGCGTGGATGGCCGAGTTCCAGAAGAAGGGTGGCGAGCTGGTCTTCAAGGACGCGGGCATCGACGAGCTGGAGACCTGCACGCAGACCCACGACCTCACGCTGGTGGCCAGCGGCAAGGGCGAAATCTCGAAGCTCTTCGAGCGCGACGCCCACAAGTCGACCTTCGACAAGCCGCAGCGCGCGCTGGCGCTGACCTACGTGAAGGGCATGAAGCCGCGCGAGCCGTTCTCGGCCGTGTGCTTCAACCTGATTCCCGGCGTGGGCGAGTACTTCGTGTTCCCCGCGCTCACGACCACGGGCCCGTGCGAGATCATGGTGTTCGAAGGCATTCCGGGCGGGCCGATGGACTGCTGGGCCGACGTGAAGACGCCGCAGGAGCACCTGGCGCGCAGCAAGTGGATCCTGGACACCTTCACGCCCTGGGAGGCCGAGCGCTGCAAGGACATCGAGCTGACCGACGACAACGGCATTCTTGCGGGCCGCTTCGCGCCCACGGTGCGCAAGCCGATCGCCACGCTGCCCTCGGGGCGCAAGGTGCTGGGCCTGGCCGACGTGGTGGTGCTCAACGACCCGATCACCGGCCAGGGCTCGAACAACGCGGCCAAGTGCGCCGACGTGTACCTGAAGAGCATCCTTGCGCGCGGCGACGGCGTGGCCGATGCCTCGTGGATGCAGCAGACCTTCGACCGCTACTGGTTCGGCTATTCGCAGTGGGTCACGCAGTGGACCAACATGCTGCTCACGCCGCCGCCGCCCCACGTGCTCAAGCTGCTCGGCAGCGCGGGCGCGATGCCGACGCTGGCCAGCGCCTTTGCCAACGGCTTCGACGATCCGCGCACCTTCTTCCCCTGGTTCGCGGACCCGGTGGAGGCCGACCGCTACATCGACACCTGCGCCGCCGCGGCCGTGGCTGCCTGAAGCCATGACGAGAAGCGTCGCCATCGTCGGCGCCGGGCAGTCCGGCATGCAGCTTGCGCTGGGCCTGCAGGCGGCCGGGCATGAAGTCACGGTGTTCTCGAACCGCGGCGCGCTGGAGATCTTCGAGGGGCCGGTGATGTCGAGCCAGTGCATGTTCGAGACCGCGCTGCAGACCGAGCGCGAACTCGGGCTCGACTTCTGGGCCCGCGAATGCCCGCGCGTGGAAGGCATCGGCATGACGGTGCGCAACCCCGAGGGCGGCAAGGCCATCGAATGGAGCGCCAGGCTCGACGGCGCGGCGCAGTCGGTCGACCAGCGCCTGAAGATCCCCGGCTGGATGGACGCCTTCGAGCGGCGCGGCGGCCGGCTCGTGCTGCAGGACGTGGGGCTCGACGCGCTGGAAGCCTGCGCGCGCACGCACGACCTCGTGGTGGTGGCCAGCGGCAAGGGCGAGATCTCGAAGCTCTTCGCGCGCGACGACGAGCGCTCGCCGTTCGACGCACCGCAGCGCGTGCTGGCGCTGACCTACGTGAAGGGCATGAAGTCGCGCGCGCCGTTCCCGGCCGTGTGCTTCAACCTGATTCCGGGCGTGGGCGAGTACTTCGTGTTCCCCGCGCTCACGACCTCCGGGCCGTGCGAGATCATGGTGTTCGAAGGCGTGCCCGGCGGGCCGATGGATTGCTGGGCCGACGTGACCACGCCGCGGGAACACCTGGCGCGCAGCAAGCGGATCCTCGAGACGTTCCTGCCATGGGAGGCCGAGCGCTGCCAGGACATCGAGCTGACCGACGACAACGGCGTGCTGGTCGGCAGCTTCGCGCCCACGGTACGCAAGCCGGTGGCCACGCTGCCCTCGGGCCGCAAGGTGCTGGGCCTGGCCGACGTGGTGGTGCTCAACGACCCGATCACGGGGCAGGGCTCGAACAACGCGGCCAAGTCCGCCGACATCTACCTCAAGCGCATTCTCGAAAACGGCGATGCGCCCTTCGACGCGGCGTGGATGCAGCAGACCTTCGACCGCTACTGGGAAGGCTATGCGCGCTGGGCCACCGACTGGACCCACAGCCTGCTCGCGCCGCCCAGGCCGCACCTGCACAAGCTGCTGCAAAGCGCGACGCACATGCCCTCGGTCGCGAGCACCGTGGTCAACGGCTTCGACGATCCGCGCGCCTTCGCGCCCTGGTGGTTCGATGCGGCGGAGACCGATCGTTTTCTCGAAGCCAGGGCGCGCGAGGCCGCGGTCGACCGCTTCGACCGACGCGACTTCCGCAAGGCGCTGGGCCAGTTCAGCACCGGCGTGACCGTGATCACCACGCGCGCCATCGACGGGCGCCGCGTGGGCATGACGGCC
Organism: Variovorax sp. E3; assembly: GCF_016082275.1. Lineage (GTDB taxonomy): Bacteria > Pseudomonadota > Gammaproteobacteria > Burkholderiales > Burkholderiaceae_C > Variovorax. Next base: position 18,966 of record NZ_MOWM01000027.1, on the reverse strand, counting down.
AATTCCTTCTCGTCGGTGTCGCTCGATCCGCCGCTGGTGCTGTGGAGCCTGGCGCGCAACGCGCCGAGCGTGGCGGACTTCACCGGCGCGAGCCATTTCGCCATCAACGTGCTGGCGGCGCACCAGCACCATCTGTCGCGCCAGTTCTCGACGCCGCAGGCCGACAAGTTCGGCGGCGTCGACTGCTGCGAGGGCACGGCGGGCGTGCCGTTGCTCAACGACGTCATCGCGCGCTTCGTCTGCCGCAATGTCAGGCAGTATGACGGGGGCGATCACCTCATCTTCATCGGCGAAGTCGAGCGCTACGACCGCTTCGAGGGCGAGCCGCTGGTCTTTCACTCGGGCTACTACCAGGTGACGACGCGGCACCCGGAATGTTTGCAATAGAACGGAGAACCCACATGCAGAAAAATCCCCAGGCTTCGGGCCAGTACATCCAGATGCAGGCGGCCGACGGCAGCGGCAGCTTCCGCGGCTACCTGGCATTGCCCGAAGCGGGCAGCGGCCCGGGCCTTGTCATTGCCCAGGAAATCTTCGGCATCAACCACACCATGCGCGAGGTGGCCGACTACTACGCCGAAGAAGGCTACGTGGTGCTGGTGCCCGACCTGTTCTGGCGCCAGGAGCCGAACGTGGAGCTGGGCTACAGCGAGGCCGACTGGCAACGCGCCTTCGCGCTGTACGGCGGCTTCGACGAAGCCAAGGGCATGCAGGACATGCAGACCGCCATCGACGCATTGCGCGCGCGTACCGACGTTGCCGACAAGAAAGTCGGCGTGCTCGGCTTCTGCCTGGGCGGCAAGCTCGCGTACCTCAGCGCCTGCCGCACCGATGCCGACGCGGTGGTGGGCTACTACGGCGTGGGCATCGACGCCGCGCTGGACGAGGCCGACCACATCAAGTGCCCGCTGACCCTGCACGTCGCCGAGCTCGACAAGTTCTGCCCGCCCGAGGCGCGCGACCGCATCGTGGCCACGCTGCGGGGCCGGCCCGGCGTGTCGATCCATGTGTACCCCGGCATGGACCACGCCTTTGCCCGCGCGGGCGGCGAGCACTTCCACAAGCCGTCGGCGCTGATGGCGCACGAGCGCAGCATCGCCACGCTGAAGGACGCCATCGGCCCGAACTACGACCTCTCGGCGCTGTGGGACAAGCACTGCGAATACGAGTTCGGCACGCGCGACGTGAACGACACCATGGGCACCATGGTGGCCGAGCCCTACGTCAACCACATCCCGACCATGACCGGCGGCGTGGGCTACAAGGACCTGCACGCCTTCTATACGAACCACTTCGTCAACAGCAACCCGCCCGATACGGCACTCACGTCGATCTCGCGCACCATCGGCGCCACGCAGGTGGTCGACGAGCTGCTGTTCAGCTTCACGCACACCACCGAAATTCCGTGGATGCTGCCCGGCGTGGCGCCCACCGGCAAGCGCGTGGAAGTGCCGCTGCTGGCGGTCATCAAGTTCCGCGGCAACAAGCTCTACCACGAGCACATCTACTGGGACCAGGCCAGCGTGCTGGTGCAGGTCGGCCTGCTCGACCCCAAGCTGCTGCCGGTGGCGGGCATCGAGACGGCGCGCAAGCTGCTGGACGAGACGCTGCGGTCGAACACGCTGATGCGTTGATGCGTTGATGCGTTGATGCGTTGATGCGCTGACGTGAGGTGATCAGCTCAGCATCGGCGTCAGGTCCGGGTCGCCCTTGGCCATTGCGCTGCGGTACGCGGGCCGCTCGCCGATGCGCTGCAAGTAAGCGCGGATGTTCGGATATGGCGCAAGGTCGACCGGCTGGAACAGCCGCATCGTGGTGAGCGGGAACACGCTCATGATGTCGGCCGCCGTGAACTCGTGGCCCGCGAGGTAGGGGACCTCGCCCAGCCGTGCCTCCACGAGCGCCAGCAAGCGGTCGAGTCGGCCCTGCACCGACACCCGCACCGGATGGTCCGCCGGCAGCTTCGCGCTGTTGATCAGCATGAGGCGCCCCATTCCCGGTTGCAGGTTGCCATTGGCAAAGTGGAACCAGTAGAGAAAGGCCGCGTAGTCCGCGTGCCCGGGCCCGGGCTGAACCGGCCACCACCGTGTTTCACGATGATGTATTCGACGATGGCGGCCGACTCGGCCAGCAGCAGGTCGCCGTCTTCGATCAGCGGCGCCGCGCCCAGCGGGTGCCGCGCCTTGAGTTCGGGCGGCGAGAGCCTGGTGACGGCGTCGCGCGTGTAGTGCCGAAGCTCGTAGGGAAGGCCCAGCTCTTCGCAGAGCCAGACGACGCGTTCGGATTGGCCGTGGCCGAGGTGGTGGATCTTGATCATGGGTTTCTCGGGTGGGTGAAGTTTTCAGTCGGCGTGTTCATGGCCGCTCGTGGCCCCGAACCGCCGTCGGTGCAAAGCCGAAGCGCTGGCGGAACCGCACGGCGAAGCGGGAGGGCGATTCGTAGCCCACGGCGCGCGCAATGTCGGACACGGGCTGCGCCGTCGCCTGCAGCAGCGTGAGTGCGGCGGACATCCGTGCGTCTGTCAGCAACTGCGTCAGCGAAGCGCCCTCCGCCGCGAGCCGGCGGCGCAGCGTGGCCTCGGACAGCGCCAGTTCGCCGGCGACACGCTCGGCCGTCCACGCGCACTCCAGGCGCCCGGCAATCAGCGCGCGCACCTTGATCGACACGCTCGGGATCACGGGAGCGCTGTGCAAGACGACACCTGCTTCCAGCAGCCAGTGCATCACTTCGAGCAGGCGCTGTCGCACGACGGAATCGGGGATGCCTGCCTGGGGAGCCAGTGCCTGCCTGGCGTTCTCGAAGGCGTTGACCAGGTGCGGCTGCACCTGCGAAAGCAGGCGCACCGGCGCCGAGTTCTGGCTGGCAGGCGTGGCCTGCGCGGACCTGCCGAGGTAGTGGGGGTCGTCGAGCAGCGCAAGGTCGAAGAGCAGCCAGCGCGCCTCATAGTGCGTGCCGTCGGGGACCGAGTTGGTGAAGTCGACCGTCTGGTTGCCGCCGATGACGATGGCCTGCCCCGGCAACGCCCGAACCGAGGCGCCTCTTTCCGCCCGCACGGCCTTGATGCCTCTGTCGACGAGTATCAGCGCGGGCTGCTCGACACGGGCGCGAAGTATTTCAAGACCGCTGCCTTGCAGGACGTGCGCGGTGGCGCCCACGCCTTGCCGGACGTGGATGTCTCGCGCCAGAGAGACGGCGTCCGGTTGTGCGCCGATGCGTTCGTTCAACGTGCGCTCCGCGCGGTGAAGGCCCGCAACAGGAGAAGGCGTCTTGCAAGCATGTCGGGGGCCCGGTGGTTGGAATACGCCCAGTCTAGGTTCGCGGCTGCTTTCGTTCGGTGCGGCGCCGGTCGCATTCCGTGCCGTTCCGATCGAATGGCGGTCCGGCCACGGCATAGGCCATCCGTCGAATGCACAACAGCGGCTGCGTTCCCTAGCATGCAGCGCATCGCCGCTCTTGCCGATGCCTTCGATGTCACAGACCGCCTTCAGCACCCGATTCCTCCGCCTGGCCGGCGCGGCCCTGCTGTCGCTGGCCACCGGCGCATTCGCCGCCGAGCCCGGCAAGGACCACCCGCTGGTCGGCCGCTACGAGGGCGCCGTGCTCGACGGCTACAAGGCCGCCGCCTACGACGAGGTGGGCCTCATCAAGGAGCCGTTCCAGAACTGGGCCGGCGGCAAGCCCGAGCTGCTGCCGGTCGAGGGCAAGGTCACGCTCTATCTCTACAAGCTGCCCAAGGAGCGCTCGCTGCTCGAGGTGCAGCGCAACTACGAGTCCAGCCTCAAGGCCAAGGGCTTCGAGCTGCTGTTCACCTGCGGCACGGCCAACGCGTCTTGCTACAAGCCGCGCCCCAACAGCGTGGACACGACCACGCCCTACGACTTTGCGCTGGCCTTCGACAACCCCGAGTGGCCGCGCCTGGGCAGCCGGGGCGACTACGCGCGCAACTATTTCGCGGTGAGCGGCCGCTACCTGCTCGCGAAGAAGACCGGGCCCACGGGCACGGTGTACGCCAGCATCGCGCTGGCCGAGCACAACGCCGATGTCGGCAACCACGCCTTCGTGCGCGTGGTCGAGACCAAGGCGATGGAAGACAACAAGATCGTGTTCGTCGACGCCTCGGCCATGCAGAAGAGCCTGGCCGAGACGGGGCGCATCAACCTCTACGGCATCCTGTTCGACCTCGACAAGGACATCATCAAGCCCGAGTCGCAGCCCACGCTCGACGAAATGACGAAGCTCATGCGCAACAACCCGCCGCTCAAGCTGTCGGTGGTGGGCCACACCGACGCGCAAGGCGAAGCCAGGCACAACGACGACCTGTCGAAGCGCCGCGCGCTGGCGGTGATCGCGGTGCTGGTGAAGGCCGGGGTGGACCCGCGCCGCTTTACCACGCGCGGCGCCGGCGCGGCCGAGCCGGTGGCGCCCAACGACAACGAAGCGGGGCGGGCGAAGAACCGGCGGGTCGAGCTGATCCGGCTCTGACGCCGGGCCTCAGCGTTTCAGCACTGCGAACAGCGTCGCCCAGTTGCCGGGCGCGGCGTCGACCAGCGCGTTCAGGTGCGCCTGCAGCCGCGCGGCAACTTCCTGCAGCGTGGCGCTCCCGGCCAGCGGCTCGTCGCCGGCGATCTGGGCGATCCACAGGTCGGAGTCTTCGGCGCCGGCTTCTTCGGGCACGCTCCAGCCGCCCGCCGCGCCCAGCAGGTAGCGCAGGTGGTATTCGACGGTAAAGCCTGGCTCGGGCGTGCCTTCGCGGCGCACATGGGCCAGGCGGGCCATGGTGGCGGCCAGCGCCTGGCTGTCGAAGGCGCGGCCGTCGTCTTCGGTGCACAACTCAGAGCCTTCGGCGGCATAGCCCACGAGCTCGCGCCAGTAGGCCTCGTCGTGCGTGCCGTCGCGCTGCGTCATGTGCCGGCTAGCGAAGCGGGCCATGAGCGCGGGGTCGGCAATGAGGGGCGACAGCACGAGGTCGCTGCGAAAGTCGAAGCCGAAGAAGTACATGGTGCCGTCGAGCGTGATCGCCTCGATGGCGCCCAGGTGCCCGTCGCGGCCGGCAAGCGGCGAGGGGAGCGGCGGGGCCGCGCGGCCCGCTTCCGCTGCGGCCGGGGGTTTTTTCTTGAAGAAGTCGAACATCCGAAGATCCTTTGGGGAGTTCCAGTGCCCCGCGATGTTCGCACCCTCAGATCAGCGGCACGCTGGTTTCCTTCAAGACCCGCAGCACGAAGTGCGATTTGCTGTGCCGGATGCCGGGAATCTTGTAGAGCTTTTCGCGCAGCAGGCGCTCGTAGTCGCGCGTGTCGCGCACGGCGATACGGATGTAGTAGTCGTAGTCGCCCGACACCAGGTAGGCCTCCTGGATCTCGGGAATGGTGGCCAGCACGCGGCCGAAGTCGTAGAGGGTCTCGTCGGTGTGGCTTTCGAGCGTGACCTGCACGATCACCGAGTCGTGATAGCCCAGCTTGCCCGGATCGACGTCGATGGTGTAGCGCTTGATCACGCCCGTGGCCTCGAGCTTCTTGATGCGCGTCCAGCAGCTGGTGGGCGACAGGCCGACCTCGTTGCCGATCTCCTGCAGGGTCTTGCGCGAGTCCAGCAGCAGCACACGGAGGATCGCCAGATCGGTCTTGTCGAAAGATCCTTCGTTGTCGCCGATGATTTGCCGATTGATCTTCATGAATCGAGTCCAAAGAGCCAAAAGAAAGAAGCATATTTTGCGCTCAAACCGGAAGAATTGACGGCATGCGACTGCTCGACCTACCCCTCACGCCCTCCCTGTCACTCCACCCGGAAGTGCCACCCCGTATCCGCAACGGCGCCGAAGCCCTGCTCGACACGCTGGTCGAGTGCGGTGTCGACACCATTTTTGGCTACCCCGGCGGCGCGGCGCTGCCGCTGTACGACGCCCTGCACGGCGAACCCCGGCTGCGCCACGTGCTGGTGCGGCACGAGCAGGCGGCGGTGCACGCGGCCGAAGGCTATGCGCGCAGCACCGGCCGCGTGGGCGTGGTGCTGGTCACGTCGGGCCCCGGCGTGGGCAACACCATCACCGGGCTGCTCGACGCCATGAGCGACTCGGTGCCCGTGCTGTGCATCAGCGGGCAGGTGGCCACCGCGGTGATCGGCACGCAGGCCTTCCAGGAGAGCGACGCGCTGGGCATGTCGCGCTCGGTGACCAAGTGGAACCGCCAGGTGCGCTCGGCCGACGACGTGCCCTCGCTGGTGCGCCGCGCCTTGGAAATCGCCACCACGGGCCGCCCCGGCCCGGTGCTGCTCGACGTGCCGAAGGACATCCAGCTCAACCGCATGAGCCACGCGCCCGAGCCCGCGCCGCTGCGCGCGCTGCGCACCAGCCGCTCGGCGATGCCGCCCAAGGCCATGATGCAGCGCGCAGCCGACCTGCTCTCGACGGCGCGCCGGCCGGTGATCTACGGCGGCGGCGGGCTCATCAACTCCGGGCCCGAGGCCTGCGAGGCTTTCACGCAGCTGGTGAACCGCCTGCATGCGCCTTGCACGCTCACGCTGATGGGGCTGGGCGCGTTCCCCGCGTCCGACCCCAAGTTCATCGGCATGCTGGGCATGCACGGCATGCTCGAGGCCAACCTGGCCATGCACGAGGCCGACCTGGTGGTGTGCATCGGCGCGCGCTTCGACGACCGCGTGACCGGCAAGCTCGACGAGTTCTGCCCGCATGCGCGCAAGATCCACATCGACATCGACCCCGGCAGCATCAACAAGGTGGTGCACGTCGACGTGCCGATGGTGGGCGACTGCGCGGTGATCCTCGAAGGCCTGCTGGCATTGCTGCCCGAGAGCTTCGCGCCCGAGCGGCTTGCGCCGTGGTGGGCGCGCATCGAACGCTGGCGCGCCGAAGACTGCCTGGCCTTCGAGCCGCGCGAAGATTCGATCCTGCCGCAGCAGCTGATGTCTTCGCTGCAGCGCGCCATCGGTGCGAGCGGGCGCGACGCCATCGTCTCGACCGACGTGGGCCAGCACCAGATGTGGGCCGCGCAGTACCTGCGCTTCGACAGCCCGCGCCACTGGCTCACCTCGGGCGGCGCGGGGACCATGGGCTACGGCCTGCCGGCCGCCATCGGCGCGCAGATCGGCCACCCCGAGGCGCTGAGCGTGTGCGTGAGCGGCGATGCGTCGGTGCTCATGAACATCCAGGAGCTGTCGACGGCGGTGCAGCACCGCGTGCCGGTGAAGCTGGTGCTGTGCAACAACGGCTACATGGGCATGGTGCGCCAGTGGCAGGAGCTGAACCACGGCAACCGCCTGAGCCACAGCTGGAACGAGGCGTTGCCCGACTTCGTGGCGCTGGCCAAGGCCTTCGGCTGGGGCGCGCGCCGCGTGACCGACCCGGCCGAACTCGAAGACGCGCTGGCCGAATGCCTGGCGAGCGAGGGGCCGTTCTTTCTGAACGTCGAGGTGGCGGGGCAGGAGAACTGCTTCCCGATGATGCCGTCGGGGCACGGCCACCACCGCGTGATGCTGGCGAAGGACCGGTGGTACGAAGAGGCTTGAAGGCGCCGCTTCAGGCGCGTCTTCAGGCGGCGGTCAAACCAAGGGGGTATAGGCCTGTTGGGGGTACAGGTAGATTCTTTTTTCGTAAGAGTCGCGAACCTTGGTGCCGCCCTCGATGGTTTTTTCGATGTGCGCAACCTGGCCCATGTAGATGTCGGCCCGGCTGAACATATGGAACGCGCCGTCTTCCGGGTGTCTTACCGTGAGGTGGAAGTACTTCTGCGCACCGAAAGTCTGTAGCTGGTGGAATCCGAGTTCAACCGTGACATTGGACTTGTCGTCCAGCACGGCCGTGGCCAGGCGATGCAGTTCGTTGGCGTGGTCGTTGGCGATTTCTCTTTTGGCCCAGGTGATCAGCATGGCGTATATCTGTTGCCAACTGCAGTCGCCCAGCGTGTTGTAGTCGTCGCCATAGTGGTATCCGTGCTTGGCCTGAAGCCCGCGAATGTTGTTCCAGTCATCTGCAAATACGATGCCCATATAGACCTCTTCTCCGATTGAAGAACCATTGAATCGTTGCGCTGGCATGCCGAATCCGGGCACTGTGTCAGCCATCCACGGGCCGATCCATTTCACGCGATTACAGGTGGCGGGGTGATCGACAGGGCGACGGCGCGGGCGCTGCAATGGCCGCATGGCGGGGCGGGCCTTTCAGTTGCCATTGAAGACTGATCGATCCGGAATTTCTATACTCCGCCCCATGGCACGACCCAAAGCATTCGACCGCGAAACCGCCCTGGAGGGCGCCATTCCCGTGTTCTCCGACCTCGGCTACGACGGCACGTCGACCGAGGTGCTGCTGCAGGCCATGGGCATCAGCCGCCAGAGCATGTACGACACCTTCGGCGACAAGCGCGGGCTCTACCTGGCGGCGCTGCAGCACTACATCGCGGACAACGTGGCGGAGCACATCCGCGTGCTCAACAGCACGCCTTCGCCGTTGCGCGGGCTGGAGGCCATGCTCGAAGCCATGGCCTCCAAGGCCGGCAGCCCGGCGGAGTCGGCTTGCCTGGGCATCGGGGCCGTCTGCGAGTTCGGCCGCTCCGACGACGAGGTCTCGCTGCTGACCGACACCGCCGCCCGCACGCTGCTGTCCACGCTGGAGCGCCGCGTCACCGAGGCGAAAACGGCGGGCGAAATCGGCCGTGACGTCGACGTGCGCACCGCGGCGCAGTTCCTGTCGGCCACGCTCTCGGCGCTCAAGATTTCCGCGCGGGGCGGGGCCACGGCCGACGCGCTGCGCGGCGTGGCACGCATGGCCCTTCGAAGCCTGCGCTAGCCAGCAAACAGCGGCGCCCTGCGTGGGCGCTTTTTTGGCTCAATTCTGGATCATTCAATCCAATAAAAAGGAAGTTCACACCATGTCGAAAACACTCACGGGCAAGGTCGCCCTTGTCACCGGCGGATCGCGCGGCATCGGCGCGGCCATCGTGCGGGGCAGGACCACGAGATCGCGAGCCTCGTCGCGTACCTCGCGGGGCCCGAAGCGGGTTTCGTGACCGGCGCCGCGCTGACGGCCGACGGCGGCTACCTGGCCTGAGCCTCAAGAGTGCCCGTCGACCCGCATCTGGAACAGGAAGTACGGCGGTATGCACGCGCCATGCCCTTCGGGCTTGCCGTCGGCCTGCGCGCAGATGTAGTCGTCGCGGCACGGCTGCTGCGCCGAGCAGCTGCGCAGGTTGCCGGGCCGGGTGTGCTTGCTCAGGCATTCGCCGAAGGGCTTCTTCGCGGCCAGGCACTGGTTGAAGTCGCTGAGGATGGCGATGCCGCCGCAGGTGCCGTTCGGGTCCTTCGCGTTGCAGGGGCCAGAGCACATGCCGCCCGGGAAGCCCACCGAGGTGGTCTCGCACACCGAGGCCGCGCCTTCGCAGGCCGTGCGCGGCAGCTTCTCGGCGCGGTCCTGCCAGGGGTTGGCCGACGCGGTGATGCGCGTGGGCTCGCAGCGCGCGCCGACCGTGGCGCGTTCGGTGGTTGCAGCGGCGTCCAGATCGAGCGGCTCCGCGAGCGGGCGGAACGGATCGGGCCGGGGCGTCGACAGCGACGCGCCCACGTAGGCCGAGCGCCGCGCCAGTTCGTCCTGCATGTGCGGCGAATGCGGCACCGCGAGCGCGTTGCCCGTGGTGAAGGTGCGCGATGCGCCGCGCCGGTCCACGCCCAGCAGATGGAAGCCCGCGACCGCGCGGCTCTGGTGGCAGCCCATGCAGCTCAGGTCGTCGAGGCGGCGCAAGATCGCCTGCGGTGACGTCAGCGTGCGGCTGCCGGGCACGGCCTGCCAGTCGCCCGGTGCGAACACCTGCGCGAACGGCCGGTTCGCGAGCCGCTCGATGCCGCGCGGCGCCACCGACACGGCCTCGGTCGCGAGGAACCGGTCGGGAATCTGCAGCGTGGCCTCGTCGAGCGCGCGCAGGTTGTCGGGCTGTTGCAGCCACTGCTGCAGATCCTTGCGCAGCGGTGCGTTGGCCTTGAGCCTGGCGACGTCGGGGGTGTTCTCGAGCGGCTTCACGTCGTAGCGCTTCGTGCCCGCGTTCCAGCGGAAGGCGCGCAGCATGTATTCGGCATGGCCGCCCAGGTCGGGCCGTACGGCCGAGGGCCATCGCACACTCTGCAGGTTGGTCGTGACCTGCGAGATGCGCGCGTGCCGCAGGCGCTGCGGCGCCAGCGGGCCGTCGGCCGACACCAGCCAGCGGCCGAGTGCTTGGTCGGTCGTCGCGGTCTGCGGCGGCTGCCAGAGGCGGGCGGCATTCGCGCAACTGCCGCTGGCGTCGGGCGCGTCGCCGCGCAGCTCGACGTTGACGGTCATCGGCAGGCGCGACTGCATTGCCGCTGTGCGGTAGGCCAGCCGGTACACGAGCCGCGTCTCGCCGCAGGCGCCGTCCTGGAACGGCCGGCGGTCCATGCGGTTGGCCACGCCGACCAGCTCGAAGAACGCATCGGGGCTGGTGAGCCAGCGCGCGTCGAACAGGCGGTGCGGGTAGCGCGAGATGCCGACGCGGCCTGCTTGTCGCGGCGTTGGATGCCTGCGAGGCTGTCGCCCAGCGGGCCGGCGATGGCGCGCCACGCGGCGGAGCGCGCCAGTGTCTCGTTGCTGGCGATGCCGTCATCGGGCGTCGGCGTGGCCGCATCGAACCAGCGGGCGAAGCCGGCGCCGGATTTTTCGGCGGCCTGCAGCGCGGCGGGCGCGGTGACGAGCAGCACCGGGTCGGCGGCACGCGCGGCGGTCGCCGCGACGGCGAAGCCCAGCGCGAGAACGGCGGGCAGGCAATGTCTGAGGAAATGCACGCGGACGATTGTGCCGCGCCGGGTCAGGTGCCTAGTGCAGTGAGTCGTCAGCCGACGATCAACGCCGCATCGACGCGCCGCACGCGGTGGTCGATGTAGTAGCCGCCGAACTCGGTGTAGCGCAGCACCAGCAGCGAGCAGGCGCTGCAGCGGTACACGTCGCTGCGATTGAACGGAAAGTGCGCGGCCGAGATCGGCGCGTCGGGCGAGTCGTAGCGCGTGCCGGCGGGGTGCCATTCTTCAAAGGTCGGCTCGTGCAGTTCGGCGTCGCGCAGCGTGCCGACCTGCTGCATGAGCGCGTCGGGCCAGCGTTCTTCGGTGATGCTTTCCCAGGCGGCTGCGTCCTGCAGGCGGCAGGCGCAGGGCGAGTTGCCGGGGGCGGATGTGTTGGCGAGTTGCCGCAGCGCGGCGGCGTCGAGCATCGGGGAGTCTGTGGAATTCGGGGTAGCCATGCACCGGTTGTATCGCACCGGCCCCGTCCCCTTCAGCGCCGAGGTGAAATATTCAGCGTCTTGCAGAAGTCGTAGAAGGCCTCGAGCTGCAGCGACTTGTCGAACACCGCGTCCACGCCCGCCGAGAGCGCACCTTCGCGCACTTCGGAGGTCGCATAGTTCATGAGCACCACGGTGCGCTGCGCGGGCGACTTGCGTGCCTTCAGGAAGTTGGCCACCGTGAGCCCGTTGCCTTCGGCCAGGAAGATGTCGATGACCGCGGCGTCCCAGCCTTCGGGGTTGTCCCTGAACCAGTCGATCGCGTCGTCGGAGGTGGTGGCGGTGCCGATCACGGCGCACTCGGAAAATTCTTGCAGCCCGTCGGTCAGGGTGGTGGCGATCAGGGGGTTGTCTTCTATCAGGTAGATGCGGGTCATCGTGCGCGCTCGGTGCTTGTCGGTGCTTGTGTTTATGGTCGCTTGTCTCGGCCGAGGCGGTGATTGTCTCGTTCGAGACCGGGCGTCGAGTCAGACAATGCCGCCATCTGTCGTAGATCCCTGCGCCCAAGGGTGTCCGAGTGCTGCAGAGCAGCGGTTTGTCTGGAAAAATGCAACGCAATGACAACAGAACCGCTGCCGACACCACAACAACAAAAGCTCCGGGTGCTCCTGGTCGAGGACGACGCCGACACGCTCGCCACCACGCTGAAGCTGCTCGAAGCCCTGGGGCACTGGGCCACGGGCGTCAAAAGCGCCGAAGCTGCCATCGCACGTTTCTTCGACGGCGCGTTCGACGTGGTGATGGTGGACATCGGCCTGCCCGCGCTGTCGGGCCGCGACCTGGCCGAGCGGCTGCTGCGCGACCACCGCGTGCCCGTGATTTTCGTGACGGGGCAGGCCGAGCCGGCCACGGCGATGCAGGGCACGGTGTGGCTGCGCAAGCCCTACACGGTCGAGCAGCTGACGGACACGCTGGCGGCGGTGATGTAGCAGCGCGGCGCGGGATCACTGGCGTACAAGACGGGGCCGTGTGCGCGGCCTATCGTGGGGCGGTCTTGAACTCGCACGCACGCATCCCATGCCACCTTCTTTCACGCCTCCCTTCACTTCTTCCGGCCGTAGCGCGCTCGTGCAGGCGCCGCCCTGGCACTACGCCGGCTGGCTGGTCAACGTCGCTTTCGAATTCGACAGCGCCCTGGGCGCCGCGCTGGTGCCCGCGGCGCTCGGCACGGCCACCGGCAGGGGCTGCGTGCATTTCGCCGACTGGCAGTCGTGCGGCGACGACGGGCACGAACTGCTCGACCCCGTCTACGCGCAGTACCGCGAGACCATCGTCGTGCTCGAGATCGCCGCGAAGCAGGGCGATGGCGGCGCGCGTTTCTACTGTCCGCTGATCTACGTCGACCAGGACATCTCGCTGCTGCGCGGCTGGCTGCAGGGCTGGCCCAAGAAGATCGGCAGCACCTGGCTCACGCGCAGCCTGCCGTTGATCCACCCGGCGGCCGCGCCGATGAGCGCCGGCAGCAAGCTCGGCGCGAGCCTGAGCGTGAAGGAGCGGCGGCTGGTCGATGCCTCGGTCACGCTGTCGGGCGAGAAGGCCGAGCGTCGGTTGGGCTTTCTGTCGGCGCCGACGGTGGGCGCCGTCGGTTGGCCCGACCTCACGCGCCCGGGCGAGGGGGCACAGCCGCGCTATCTGCGCGCCGATATCGTCGATCGCGTCGAGTCGGGCTGGATGAGCGGCAGCGCCACGCTGCGCTTTCATGAACACCCGGTCGAAGAGCTCGCCTTGCTCGGACCCGTGGCGGCGACGGCGGCCACCGCGGGCTGGACCGGCATCACGGTGCGCGGTGCGCTGCAGGCCTGAGCACGCCGATGGCGCTACGCTTCGGGCGATGAACCCGCCGCCCGCCCCCGTGTCGCATGTCATCGGCCTGCCGATGGAGGGCGGCGCGCAAGTCGAAGCCATGTTCTCGGTCGACCCCAAGGCGCATTTCGAACTGCACTGGCACGCCGAGTGGAGCGTGGGCGCCATCCTCGAGGGGCGCTGCGAGTTCACCTGCGCCGGCGAACGGCGCGTGGCCGAAGCCGGCGACCTGGTGCTGATGGCGCCCTTCATGCTGCACACGGCCGGCGTGAGCGCGCATGGCTTTCGCATGGTGATGCTGTACGTGCCGCACGCGTGGGTCGAGGCGCGCCTGGCATGGCCGCCGGGGCTGCGCGGCGAACTGCTGCGCGGCGTGTGGCAAGACGCGGCAACGGCCCATGCGCTGGCCGCCGCCGCGCGCCGCGAAGACGGCGCGCGGGTCGGCAGTTGCTCGAACAGCTGCTGCGCGCACAGACCGGCCGCGAGCTGGTGCCGATCGGGCGCGCAAGGGCGACGCGCGGGTCGAGGCCGTGTGCGCCGCGCTGGAAACCGAAGACGCCTGTCGCATCGACCCCGGTGCGCTTGCCTTGCGGCTCGGCGTGTCGCGCGAGCACTTTCACCGGCTGTTCCGCATTGCGGTGGGCATGACGCCGACACACTATGCGCGGCTGGCTCGCATCGGCCGCGCCAAGGCACTGCTGCGCGAAGGCCATTCACAGGCCGACGTGGCGGCGCAATGCGGCTTCACCGACCAGGCGCATTTCTCGCGCTGGTTCCGCCGCTGCTTCGGCGTGACGCCGGGCAACTACATGGCGCGCGAGCCGCAGGCGTACCGCCGGAGCGCGATGGAGGCTCGACGGTTCGAAAACGACTGATCGAAAATCTCGTTGCTCAGATCAAAAACATATCGCTTTCGATCGATAAACGTGCTGCTTAAAGTTGCGTGCATCCCCACACCAACCACGGACAGCGCCCATGAGCACCGCCACCCCCCGCATTCCTTTCCACCTCGCATTTCCGGTCCGCGACATCGCGGAGGCCCGCGCGTTCTACGGCGAACTGCTGGGCTGCCCCGAGGGCCGCAGCGCGCCCGAGTGGGTCGACTTCGATTTCTACGGCCACCAGATCGTGGCGCACCTGGCGCCCGATGAATGCGGCCACCACCAGAGCAGTGCCGTCGACGGCCACAACGTGCCCGTGCGGCACTTCGGCGCGATCGTGCCCATGGACCAATGGCAGGCCATGGCCGACAAGCTCGTGGCGCGCAAGACCGAGTTCGTGATCGAGCCCTACATCCGCTTCAAGGGCGAGCCCGGCGAGCAGGCGACGATGTTCTTCCTGGACCCGTCGGGCAATGCGATCGAGATGAAGTCCTTCGCGGACCTGAGCTCCCTGTTCGCGCGCTGAGGAAGCGCCATCATGAACAGGAGCAACACAAGCGCCGCCGCGCTTGCGGCGATGGCTGCCATGGCCGCGATGGCCGTGTGCACCCCGGCCGCGGCGCAGCCGGACACGCTGGGCAAGATCAAGGAATCGGGCGCGGTCACCATGGGCGTGCGCGATGCGTCGGGCGCGATGTCGTTCACGCTCGGCCCCGGAAAGTACACGGGCTTTCATGTCGAGATCTGCGAGCGCATCGTCGGCGACATCAAGAAGAACCTGCAGCTCGACAAGCTCGACGTGAAGTACCAGCTGGTGACGCCGCAGAACCGCATTGCGCTGGTGCAGAACGGCACCGTGGACATCGAGTGCGGCACCACCACCAACAACGCGGCGCGCCAGAAGGACGTGGCGTTCGCGCCGACGCTGTATGTCGAGGGCATCCGCATCGCCGTGAAGACGGGCTCGGGCATTGCGACGCCCGCGCAACTGGCCGGCAAGACGGTGGCGGCCACCACCGGCAGCACATCGGTGCCGGCGCTGCGCAAGCTCAAGCGCGACGGCATCGCGGACATCTCCGACGTGCTGGCCAAGGACAACAGCGAAGGCTTCCTGCTGCTGGAAACGGGCCGCGCCGAAGGCTTCGTGGCCGACGGCCAGATCCTGGCGACGCTGATCTCCAAGAGCAAGGAGCCCGAGAAGTTCAGGCTGCTCGACCAGGTGCTCGCCGTGGAGCCGATCGCGATCATGATGCGCAAGGGCGACCCGGCGTTCAAGAAGCTGGTCGACGACAGCGTGCTGGCGCTTGCAAGGAGCGGCGACGTTGCGCGCATCTACGACAAGTGGTTTCTGCAGCCGATTCCGCCCAGCGGCTCGAAGGTGGGGCTGCAGGCGAACGCGATGACCAAGGCCGCCTGGGCCACGCCGACCGACAAGCCGCTGGAGGCCTACGAGGCGCGCTGACGCACGGGGCGCCGCGGCTTGCCGGAGGCCGCTGCGGGCCCGGTCTTCCTGGGCACCGCCTCGGCAGCCTCGCGCAGGTGCTGCGCGAAGTGAGCGACGATCGGCGGGCTGGCGCGCGGCTTGCGCTGGAGCAGGCCGATCTCGCGGTAGAAGGTGTGCTCGCCCAGCGGGACGACACGAACGCTGTCGGGCAAGGGCAGGTGCGCCTCGACCAGCGGCACGAGCGCAACGCCCAGCCCCTTGGAGGCCAGGTGGATCAGCCCCGAGATCTCGTCCAGCTCGATGGCGTCGTTGACCGCCAGCCCCTCGCGCCGCAGGAACCCTTCGACCAGCCGGCCGCCGAACGAGGCCCTGTCGTAGCGCAGAAACGGCTGTTGCTGGAGCAGCGCGCGCCAGTTTCGGGTCGCGGGAAGCGCCCTGGGCGCGACGAGCACATAGGCTCGTGCAGCAACGCCTGCCAAGTGAGGTCGGGCGGCATGCCGAAGGGCGGGCGGATGATGACCGCCGCATCGATCTTGCCGGCGTCCAGGTCGTCCATCAGGTGCATCGACACGCCCGGCGAGACATGAACGCGCACCAGCGGAAACGCGCCGCGCAGCCTTTCGAGGGCGCGCGCCAGCAGCGTGGGCTGTGCCGAGGCGATCGAGCCCACGCGCAGCAGCCCGCTGGTCGCGCGTTCGTCGGGAAGCTCGCCGAGCTTGGAGAACAGCGCGCAGATTTCTTCGGCGCGCGGCAAGGTCGCCTGGCCCGCCGCGTTCAGCGTGGCGGAGCGGCCGGTGCGGTCGAACAGCTGGAACCCGAGCGTTTCTTCGAGTCGCTTGATCTGGCTGCTGACGGCGGACTGGGTGAGGCCGATGCGGTCGCCGGCCGCGGCGAAGGTGCCGTGCTTGCAGACCGTGATGAATGTTTTGAGCTCGCTGATCACGGCGGCGAGCATCGCAAGATTCGATGCTCGCGTCAATTTGGCATCGAGAAAATCGCTGCGTGGCCGCTTCTTCCGGCGACAGGGTGAGCACGCCGAGGCGAGGCTCGGCGTTCGTCGCGTCGAAGACCCGGTGCCGGTACGGCTTTCACGCGCACCGGATACTCTTCGCACCAGTAACTTGCGAGCGAAGCATGCAATTCCCGAAGTTCGGATTCATTCCCTGGTTGCTCCTGGGCGCAGCGCCCGTGGTTGCCCAGATCAATGCAGGAGCGTTGCCCGCCACCGCGTCGCCCCCGTTCAAGCTCACGAAGGTCGCGCAGTTCAATCTGCCATGGCGCATGGCCTTCCTGCCGGACGGGCGCATGCTGATCACCGAGAAGATCGGCAAGCTCTTCCTTGCGACTCAGACGGGGCAGAAGCTCGAAGTCGCCGGCGTGCCGCCGGTGTTCTACGAAAGCCAGAACGGCCTGCTCGGCGTCTACCTGGCGCCGTCCTATGCGAGCGATGGCGCGATCTACCTGACCTACTCGGAGCCCGGACAGGAGCGCGGCACCTCGGCCCTGGCGCTTGCCCGCGCGACGCTCAAGATCGGCACCGACACCGCCTCGCTGGAGAACCTGAAGGTCATCTGGCACGACCCGATCAAGGGCAAGGGCGGCCAGGTCGGTGCCGCCGTGGCCTTTTCGCCGGACCAGAAGTTCTTGTTTCTCACGGCCGGCGACCGGCAGCGCTTCACCCCCGCCCAGGACCCGAACCAGCCGGCCGGCAAGATCCTGCGATTGACCCTGGACGGCAAGCCCGCGCCCGGCAACCCCATGGAGGGCAAGACCGGCGCACCGTCGGTGCCGGTGATCGATCCGGCGAGAGATACCGAGGCCGCCAAGACCGCGCCGGTGGTGCGCACCCATGTTTTCGACGGACCGAACCTGACGCCGTCCGAGACATGGACCTCGGGCCATCGCACGCCCTACGGCCTGGCGTTCGCGCCCGATGGTCGCCTGTGGGAACTCGAGCACGGGCCGCGCGGCGGCGACGAACTCAACCTGATCGAGCCGGGCAAGAACTACGGCTGGCCGCTCGTCTCCTATGCGGTGAACTACGACGGCGTGCCCATTGCAAGCCCCGACACGCGCCCCGACCTCGCCAAGCCCGTGATCTACTGGACGCCGGTCCTCGCGCCCGGCAACCTGATGTTCTACAGCGGCGCGATGTTTCCGAAGTGGAAGGCTCGGCGTTCGCGACCGGGCTCGTCAGCCGTGCCTTGCACCGGATCGAGGTGCATGGCGCGACCGCGACACCGGCCGAGCACTGGGCGGTTGGCTTCCGTGTTCGCGCCGTTGAGCAGGCGCCGGATGGCGCGCTGTGGTTGATCGAGGATGACCGCGAGGGCGGGTTGTATCGGCTGACGCCGAAGTAGTAACGTCGCCTTCGGCAGGCGGCCCGACTCGGGGCTGGTCAGCCGTGCGTGCTGCGTCACCGCGGCAGGAGCGCGCGGGCGATCAGGCAAGCGGCAACCGATGCGACGATGGCACCGGGCAGCGAGAGCCTGCTTGCGAGCAGGCCGGCAAGCGACCCCGCGCAGCCACCGATGAATGCCGCGCTCCACACAGTGCGTTGTCTGCGGTGTAGGAAGGATCTTTTTTCGGCATACAGCCCATTCGAGACGAGCCATGCGACCGCAATGGCCCAGAGAAAGACAACGGTGAGCATCTTGAAGCCGATGATGGGGTGAACGCCCAAGGGACGCAAGCCGGGCGCAGCGCCTGCCCCCGGGTTTCCCCCGAGATCGCATCATGTCGATTCCCCGCAGGCTCGTTCGACGTATCCATAGAGGGTCTTCCTCTGCACTTCAGGAGAAACAACCATGGCTACCACCAACACCGTCCGCCTGCACCGCGTGCTGCGCGCGCCGCCGGAGCGGATCTACCGTGCATTCGTCGAGCCCGGTGCGTTCGAGCGCTGGCTGCCGCCTTTCGGCTTCGTCGGCAAGGTCCATGCGATGGAGCCCGTGGTCGGGGGCGCCTGGCGCATGTCGTTCACCAACTTCGGCACCGGCAACGGCCACGCGTTCGGCGGGAAGTACCTGGAGCTGGTGCCGGGCCAGCGCATCGCCTACGACGCGAGCTTCGACGACCCGCATCTTCCGGGCACCATGAAGACCACCGTGACGCTGACCCCGGTGTCGTGCGGCACCGAGATGTCCGTGGTGCAGGAAGGCATTCCCGCCATGATCCCGACCGAGATGTGCTACCTGGGTTGGCAGGAGTCGCTCGTGGCGCTGGCCCAACTGGTCGAGCCCGACATTCCGGGTTGAGGCGCTGACGCACGCACCGATCGTGCGAATCGACTACAGCGGGCCGGGCGGCCCGCCGACCGCGTCGAAGCAGGTGGAGATGAACATGGTGCCAGCGCCGGACAAAGGCCGTCGTTCATCCACATCTTCACTTGAAGGAATTCGACATGACACAGACCAAGAACCTCGCGGACCGCGGCGACCTGAACCTGGACCCGATCACCGGCGAGCCCGGTGCCCACCCCGTCGGCACGGGGGCGGGCGCGACCGGTGGCGCGGTCGCGGGGGCTGCGGTGGGTGCCGTGGGCGGG
>NZ_MOWM01000026.1 GCF_016082275.1 Variovorax sp. E3 | reverse complement strand
CAGCCAGAAAGGTGTACCGGTCCAGGGAACAGGCCCGCGCCGATGTGTTCGACTACATCGAGCGGTTCTACAACCCGACGCGTCGTCACTCGACGCTCGGCTACGTCAGCCCTATACAGTTCGAGAAAGCTCAAAAAGCTTAGGTCGGCGTCTATGAGACCGGCAGCATCCCACAAAGCAGAGCTTGCGTTCGAGTGCCTCGACTTCCGCCGCGCTGACGCCGAGTACGCCAAGCGGTCGCGCACTACCACACGAAGGCGACGCTCAAGGAAATGCGAATCCGCCGACGAAATAGTTAACCTGCGGGTTGGTGCCCACCACCACGGTGGCAGGAAGGGTGGAGCCGCTGTGCAGTGCACTTGCATTATTGATGATGTAGGCTGAATTTGCGGCTCCGACATACAGGCGATCGTTCGACGGATCAAATGTGGCCGAGTGCGCCGGAATGTTGAACGACTGAATGAGTGTGTTACCCGCGGCCGTGCTTGAGCCGTCGACGACGCCCAACTGTCCAGTGCCCGCAATGTAGAGGCGATCGCGCGCCTGGTCGATGCTGAGACCTGTCATGACGTTAAGTGCCGGAATGGTCATGACACGTACAGCCTGATTGATGGTGGGGTTGGCGCCAACCATTTCTTGCAGCCCAGTCAGGTCGAAGACAAACACCGCAACGGTCGATCCCAATCCATAAAGCAACTTTCGTTGCGTATCAATGGTGAAGCCTCGCGAACCGCTGGCGACGGCGTAGCGGTGGTTCGGCGTCACGCTGCCGGACGCGGTGCTTGCATTGCCGATGATGGCCAGCACATCCTGGTATTGCGCGCTGCCGGCGAGATACAGCGTGTCCGTCGCCTTGTCGAAGGCGACGTTCGAAAAGAACATGATGCCCGTGCCGCTCGGCTGAATGGTCCGGGTCGGTGGGACTGCACCGCTTAGCGTGCTGGCCTTGTCGAACACGAGAATATCGGGGCCGCTGCTGGCGTATAGCCGGTCATTGGCTGAGTCGTAGGCCAGCGCTTCGCCCAGAAAGCCTTGGATGCCCGAGATGACCTTGGCCTGTGGCGTCGTACCAGGCGCAGGGTTCTGAGTCTGGAAGGAGAGGATCGATTGAGCGCCTTGGATGGCAGCGAAAGGAACTCGGGCTTCGATGGGCTTGGATCTACTTGAGTAACCGGGCCCTGATCCGAAGGCGGGGGCTCAGAGCTTCCCGTGTTGGGTGTCGTCGCTGGCGCGATGGGTGCGATGGCCACTCCAATAGGGATTCCTCCTCCGCCCACCCCCGCCCCCCCACCACCGCAAGCCTCCAATCCAGCGACCAAACAAAGAATCACACCCCATTGTGCAAATCGCATGTGCTCCCTCCGAGCGTAGTTGTTGATATACCTCTCGCCTTGATGGCCGGGCGCGCGGAGAATAATCGTTTAAAGGCGATACATCAATATCGCAAATACGGTTAGGTCTTCCGACCGATCTCATGGTCGCTAGATAGGCGCCGCGTTCGGATCAAGTGGTGGTGATACTTCCTCTTTGGTATTAAAGCGCCGTCATCGGGGGCGTCCATACCTTTGCTATGACGCTGCCAAGATTGCCCGCCAACGCTTGCGAAGCGGCTCGTGAGCGCCAGTCCGGATGTCCATAATTACCCGCGTGTTGGGATCCTTCTCGTAGGCGCACATGACCTCGATCAACAACGGTGACGCAGGGCCGGCGATCTTCTTGGTTTCGAAAAGCTCAAATGGGACGATTCCACAAGCCAGCCGTCCGTCGACGGGTGGCCACGTAGTTATTGGCCTCCACCTTGTCCTCGAAGGCATGGAAGAAAGGCTTCGACATGAAGCGGTGCGTGACGCGGAGCTGGAACTTGTTTTCGCGCTTCAGGAAAGAGGACAAATCGGGCTCCGGTTGGAGCACAAATGTTACTGGACTTGACGGACAAACCGATCCGCTGCCCGTTCGCAACGCTACTGAAACAGGGCAGCAGCCAAGCCAAAACGAGCTGAAGTGAAGCCAGAAACAAAAACGCCCCGGAGTGTCCGGGGCGTCTAACTTGTTAATCTCACAAGATATTAGTGGAGGCGCGACCCGGAGTCGAACCGGGCTAGACGGATTTGCAATCCGTTGCATAACCGCTTTGCTATCGCGCCACGCAGAAAAACGAAATCGACCTAGCGAAAAAAAGGGAAGCTGGTGCTTCCCTTTTTCAAAACTGGAGCGGGAAAAGAGTCTCGAACTCTCGACCTCAACCTTGGCAAGGTTGCGCTCTACCAACTGAGCTATTCCCGCGTTTCGAGCCTCGAATTATATACCAGTTTTTCGAGGCTTCACAAGTTTTGCGATCAACCGGTCAATGTTTGACCGAACCTTCGGAGGCCGGGGCCGCCGCGCGCTGCTTGGCCAGTTCGGCCACGGCAGCGGCGGATGCCGCCACTTCCTCGTCGGACAGCGGTTCGGGCATTTTCTCCAGAGCGATCTCGAGCACCTTGTCGATCCACTTCACCGGCACGATCTCTAGCCCGTTCTTCACGTTCTCGGGAATGTCCTGCAGGTCCTTGGCGTTCTCTTCCGGAATCAGCACGGTCTTGATGCCGCCGCGCAGCGCGGCCAGCAGCTTTTCCTTCAGGCCGCCGATGGCCGTCACCTCGCCGCGCAGCGTGATCTCGCCGGTCATGGCGACGTCGCTGCGCACCGGGATGCCCGTGAGCGCCGACACGAAGGCCGTCGTCATGGCGGCGCCTGCGCTCGGACCGTCCTTGGGCGTGGCGCCGTCGGGCACGTGGATGTGGATGTCGCGCTTCTCGAACACCTCGTCCTTGATGCCCAGGCGGCGCGAGCGGCTGCGCACCACCGTGCGCGCGGCCTCGACCGATTCCTTCATCACGTCGCCCAGCGAACCGGTGCGGCTGATCACGCCCTTGCCGGGCATGGTCACGGCCTCGATCGTCAGCAGGTCGCCGCCGACTTCGGTCCACGCAAGGCCGACCACCTGGCCGACCTGGTTCTGCTTCTCGGCGAGGCCGAAGCTGTACTTGCGCACGCCCAGGAACTCGTTGAGGTTCGCGCCGTCGACCGTGACCTTCGGCTTCATCTGCTTGAGCAGCAGGCCCTTGACCACCTTGCGGCAGATCTTGGACAGCTCGCGCTCGAGCGAACGCACACCCGCTTCACGCGTGTAGTAGCGCACGATGTCGCGCACGGCCTCTTCGGTGACCAGGAGTTCTTCTTCCTTGACGCCGTTGTTCTTCAGCTGCTTGGGCAGCAGGTACTTGATCGCGATGTGCGTCTTCTCGTCCTCGGTGTAGCCCGAGAGGCGGATGACCTCCATGCGGTCCAGCAGCGCCGGCGGAATGTTCATCGAGTTCGAGGTGGCGACGAACATGACGTCGCTCAGGTCGAAGTCGACTTCCACGTAGTGGTCGCCGAAGGTGTGGTTCTGCTCGGGGTCGAGCACCTCGAGCAGCGCGCTCGACGGGTCGCCGCGGAAGTCCGTGCCCAGCTTGTCGATTTCGTCGAGCAGGAACAGCGGATTGCGCGTGCCGATCTTGCTCAGCCCCTGCAGCACCTTGCCCGGCAGCGCGCCGATGTAGGTGCGGCGGTGGCCGCGGATCTCGGCTTCGTCGCGCATGCCGCCCAGCGCCATGCGGGTGTACTTGCGGCCGGTCGCCTTGGCGATCGATTGGCCGAGCGAGGTCTTGCCCACGCCCGGTGGGCCGACCAGGCACAGGATCGGCGCCTTCACCTTGTCCACGCGTTGCTGCACCGCGAGATATTCCAGGATGCGGTCCTTGACCTTCTCCAGGCCGTAGTGGTCGGCGTTGAGCACGGCTTCGGCATTGGCCAGGTCGTGCTTGATCTTGGTCTTCTTGCTCCAGGGCAGGCCGATCAGCACGTCGATGTAGTTGCGCACCACGGTGGCCTCGGCCGACATGGGCGACATGAGCTTGAGCTTCTTGAGCTCGCCCTCGGCCTTCTTCAGGCCTTCCTTGGACATCTTGGCGAGCTTGATCTTCTTCTCGATCTCCTCGATGTCCGCGCCCTCTTCGCCTTCGCCCAGCTCCTTCTGGATGGCCTTGACCTGCTCGTTCAGGTAGAAGTCGCGCTGGTTCTTTTCCATCTGGCGCTTCACGCGCCCGCGGATCTTCTTGTCGACGTTCAGGATGTCGACTTCGCGCTCGAGCTGGCCGAACAGGTTTTCCAGGCGGGCCTTGACGTCGTCCAGGTCCAGCACGGCCTGCTTGTTGTCCAGCTTGAGCGGCAGGTGCGCGGCGATGGTGTCCGCCAGGCGGCCCGGGTCGTCGATGCTCGAGATCGAGGTCAGGATCTCGGGCGGGATCTTCTTGTTCAGCTTGACGTACTGGTCGAACTGCTGCATCACGGCGCGGCGCAGGGCCTCGACCTCGGTGCCCTTCTCGCCGCCTTCGAGCGCCTCGACGGGCGTCACGTTGGCCGAGAAATGGGTTTCGCCGTCATCGATGCGGTTCACGCGCGCGCGCTGCTGGCCTTCGACCAGCACCTTCACGGTGCCGTCGGGCAGCTTGAGCATCTGCAGGATGGTCGAGACGCAACCGACCTCGAACATGTCCTCGACCGAGGGCTCGTCCTTGGCGGCGGCCTTCTGGGCCACCAGCATGATGCGGCGCTCCGCTTCCATGGCCAGTTCGAGCGCCTTGATGCTCTTGGGGCGACCCACGAACAGCGGGATCACCATGTGAGGGAACACCACGACGTCGCGCAGCGGCAGCAGCGGGAGGTCGAGGGCTTCGGGAGGCAGAGGGGTATGGCCAGACATGCAGATCCTTCGCGTCTTTGGCTTTAGGCCTTTTTCGCCGCTTCGCGGTACACGAGCAGCGGGGGCTTGTTTTCGTCGATGGTCGATTCCTCGACCACCACCTTGTCGACATTGGTCGCGTTCGGCAATTCGAACATGGTGTCGATCAGCGACTGTTCAAGGATCGAACGCAGGCCGCGCGCACCCGTCTTGCGGGCCAGCGCCTTGCGGGCGATGGCCTTGAGCGCCGCCGGGCGGATCTCGAGGTCCACGCCTTCCATCTGCAGCAGCTTGGTGAACTGCTTCACCACGGCATTCTTGGGCTCGGTCAGGATCTGGACCAGCGCGTCCTCGCTGAGTTCCGCGAGCGACGCGACCACGGGCATGCGGCCCACGAGTTCGGGGATCAGGCCGAACTTGATCAGGTCTTCGGGCTCGACTTCGCGGAACACCTCGGTGATGCTGCGCTGCGCCTTGCTCTTGACCGAGGCGCCGAAGCCGATGCCCGAGGCCTCGGTGCGGTTTTCAATGACCTTTTCCAGGCCGGCGAAGGCGCCGCCGCAGATGAACAGGATGTTGGTCGTGTCGATCTGCAGGAAGTCCTGGTTCGGGTGCTTGCGCCCGCCCTGGGGCGGCACGCTGGCCATGGTGCCTTCGATGAGCTTGAGCAACGCCTGCTGGACGCCCTCGCCCGACACGTCGCGCGTGATCGAGGGGTTGTCGGACTTGCGCGAGATCTTGTCGATTTCGTCGATGTAGACGATGCCGCGCTGAGCGCGTTCGACCTCGTAGTTGCAGCTTTGCAGCAGCTTCTGGATGATGTTCTCGACGTCTTCGCCCACGTAGCCGGCTTCGGTCAGCGTGGTGGCGTCGGCCATCACGAACGGCACGTCGAGCATGCGCGCCAGCGTTTGCGCCAGCAGCGTCTTGCCCGAGCCCGTGGGGCCGATCAGCAGGATGTTGCTCTTGCTGAGCTCGACGTCGTCGCCCTTGGACTTTTCCTTGTGGCGCAGGCGCTTGTAGTGGTTGTAGACCGCCACCGACAGCATGCGCTTGGCCGGCTCCTGGCCGATCACGTAGTTGTCGAGGTTGGTCTTGATCTCCAGCGGCGTGGGCAGGTCGCTGCGTGCTTCACGCGCCTCTTCGCCCGCCGGCAGCTCGTCGCGGATGATCTCGTTGCAAAGGTCGATGCACTCGTCGCAGATGAAGACCGAAGGGCCCGCGATCAGCTTCTTGACCTCATGCTGGCTCTTGCCGCAGAACGAGCAGTAAAGCGTTTTTTTCGCTGGAAGAGCCTTTTTATCGGCCATGGACAGATGCCTCGTTACAGGGTATGGACAATGATAACTAAACAAAAACGGCGTTTCCCTTGTGGAAAACGCCGTCTGTTGCCATTTGGCGCCGTCGGCGCCCTGCAGCTTTAACCGCGCTTGGCGACGACCTGGTCGACCAGACCGTAATCCTTGGCCTCGTCGGCCGTGAGGAAATAGTCGCGCTCGGTGTCCGACTTGACCTTTTCCAGCGGCTGGCCGGTGCGCTCGGCCAGGATACGGTTCATCTGGTCCTTGGTGCGCAGGATGTCGCGCGCATGGATCTCGATGTCGGTCGCCTGGCCGCGTGCGCCGCCCAGCACCTGGTGGATCATGATCTTGGAGTTCGGCAGCGAGAAACGCTTGCCCTTCTCGCCGGCCGCCAGCAGGAAGGCGCCCATGCTGGCCGCGAAGCCCAGGCACATGGTCGACACGTCGGGCTTGATGAACTGCATGGTGTCGTAGATCGCCATGCCGGCGCTCACGCTGCCGCCCGGGGAGTTGATGTAGAACGAGATGTCCTTGTCCGGGTTTTCGCTCTCGAGGAACAGCAGCTGCGCCACCACGAGGTTGGCCGTCTGGTCGTTGACCTCGCCCACCAGGAAAATGATGCGCTCCTTGAGGAGGCGCGAATAGATGTCGTAAGACCGCTCGCCGCGGCCCGATTGCTCGATGACCATCGGGACCATGCCGAGGCCTTGGATTTCGTTTGCGATCATGAAGTAGCTCTCCGGGAAGATGGAATCGTTCGCTGTGAATGAACTGTACGCCTGAGTGAAATGGGGCTCGTGCCGCAAAGCACAAGCCCCATTGGCGTTGCGGGCAGCGTCGGAAATCAGCCTTGCTGTTGCGCCATCAGTTCGTCGAACGACACCGACTTTTCGTTGACCTTGGCCTTGCTCAGCACGAAGTCGGTCACGTTGTTCTCGATGACCACGGCTTCGACTTCGGCCAGGCGGTTGTTGTCGCTGAAGTACCAGCGCACCACGTCGGCCGGCTTTTCGTAGCTGGCGGCCAGCTCGTCGATGTGGGCCTTGATCTGCTCCGGCTTGGCCTGCAGGTTGTTGGCACGCACCAGCTCGGCCACCACCAGGCCCAGGCGCACGCGGCGCTCGGCTTGCGGGCGGAACACTTCGTCGGGGATCGGGGCCTTGTCGGCGTCCTTGATGCCGCGCTGCTTGAGCTCGGCGCGGGCGCCTTCGACCATGCGGTTGACTTCCGACTGCACGCTGGCGTTCGGCAGGTCGAGCTCGGCGTTGGCCACCAGGGCGTCCATCACGGCGTTCTTGTTGCGGGCCAGCAGGCGGAACTTCACTTCGCGCTCGAGGTTGCGCTTGATGTCGGCGCGCAGGCCTTCCACGGTGGCTTCGGCGATGCCGAGCGACTTGGCCAGCTGTTCGTTGACTTCGGGCAGGTGCGAGGCTTCGATCTTCTTCACGGTCACGAGGAAGTCGGCTTGCTTGCCGGCCACGTCCTTGCCGTGGTAGTCGGCCGGGAACGACAGCGGGAAGGTGCGGCTGTCGCCGGACTTCATGCCGCGCACGGCGTCTTCGAATTCCTTGAGCATCTGGCCTTCGCCGACGATGAACTGGAAGTCTTCGGCCTTGCCGCCCTGGAAGGGCTCGCCGTCGATCTTGCCTTCGAAGTCGACGGTCACGCGGTCGTCGTCTTGCGCGACGGCGTCTTGCGCGCGCTGTGCAAAGGTGCGGCGCTGCTTGCGCAGGATGTCCAGCGTCTTGTCGATCGCGTCGTCGCCCACTTCGGCCGAGAGCTTCTCGACTTCAGCGCCCGACAGGTCGTTGATCTTGACTTCGGGGAACACTTCGAAGACGGCGTCGAAGGCCAGCTCGCCCTCGGGCGATTCTTCCTTCTCGGTGATGCGGGGCTGGCCGGCCACGCGCAGCTTGGCTTCGTTCGCGGCTTGCGAGAAGGCTTCGCCGACCTTGTCGTTCATGACCTCGTAGTGCACCGAGTAGCCGTAGCGTTGGGCCACGACGTTCATCGGCACCTTGCCGGGACGAAAGCCGTCCATCTTGACGGTGCGCGCGAGCTTCTTGAGGCGCGAATCGACTTCGGACTGGATGGTGCCGACCGGCAGGGTCAGCGTGATCTTGCGTTCGAGCTTCTCGAGAGTTTCAACGTTCACGGTCATGATGTCTTCCTGGTAAGGGGGCTGGTGCGCGGGGCCTGCACTTTTTTATCAATACAGATCAAGGACTTACACGCGCCAAGCGGGATTGATGCGAGGCACACGCGTGCCGCGCGCAAAACTGGGCAACCTGCGATTCTAATCCGGCGCAAAAGCGGGTTTTCACGGGGTCGAAGCGCCGGGCCCACGCCGGTCAGGTTTGCCCAATATTCCGGCCGTAAAGTGAGCCTCGATCCGTGCGCTTGCACGGGAACGCACAGGAAAACTTCATGCTTCAGCGATTGTTCGCCGCCCTCGCCTTCTCCCTTGTCATCGCACTCGGCACGCCCTCGCTCGCGCAGGCGAAAACCGACGCCCCGGCGGCCAGGGAACCGACCATCCAGCAGATCTACGAGGCCGCCAACGGCGGCAGGATGTCCGACGCCGACGCCATGATCGCGAAGGTGCTGAAGAACCACCCCGAAAGCGCGAAGGCCCGCTTCGTCCATGCCGAACTGCTCGCGGCCGAAGGCAAGCTCGACGACGCGAGGAGCGAGCTTGCGAAAGCCAGGACGCTGTCGCCCGGCCTCGCCTTCGCGAAGCCCGAGGCCGTCGAACGGCTCACGGGCAAGCTCGAGAAGCCCGCCGCATCGCAGACCCGGAGCGAGCCGACACGCGCGAGCGAGCCCGTGCCCGTGCCCGCGCCGCTGAAGGCACAGCCCACGGGCAGCTCCGTGCCCTGGACGCCGATCGTGTTGGTGGGGCTGCTGGCCATCGGCTACCTCGCCTTCCGCCGCAAGGTCGCGCCACCATCCGCCCCCGCTGCCCCGTCATACGGCCCCTCATCGGGCATGCCGGGCGCGCCGGCGGGTTACGGCAGCTACGGCCCCGGCGGCAACTGGACACCCGCGCCGCCGCCCGCCGCAAGCCCCGGCATGGGCCTGGGCGGCGCCCTGGCCACCGGCGCTGCGGTGGGCGTCGGCGCCATCGTGGCCCAGGAGGCCGTGCGCCACTGGATGCACGACCGCAACGACACCAGCGACAGGGACTACGGCGGCAACACCGGCAACTACAACAACAACTCGCGCGTCGCCGACAGCGGCAACGCCGAGATGGGCCGCGGCCTCGGGCCTTCCTCGTCCACATCGCCGGAGCCCGAGCGCATCGTCGACAACGACTTCGGCATCAGGGACACGAGCTCCTGGGACGACGCAAACAGCGGTGGCAGCTTCGACAGCGGCAGCGACAACAGCAGCAGCAGCGACAGCGACTGGTAAAAAAGAAAAAGCCCCCGTCTCTTTCGAAACGGGGGCTTTTTCACTGCTCGATAGAACGGGCTACGTAAGCAGGGCTGGTGCGCGGGGCCGGACTCGAACCGGCACGTTCTTGCGAACGTCAGGACCTAAACCTGGTGCGTCTACCAATTTCGCCACCCGCGCGATGCCAATCTTTTTTCAGGTGAATGCAAAAGCGGACGGGCTTCCGGCGCCACGGGCTGCCGTGGGCCAAAGACCATCCGCTTGAAATCGGTCAGCTTACGATTTTAAACGCTAATCGGCGCGACTTTCGGCTCCCGCTTCACACGGAATGCGGCGGCGTACATCGCCGGCAACGCGAGCAGGGTCAACACCGTCGCGACGATCAGCCCGCCCATGATCGCGACCGCCATCGGCCCCCAGAACACGCTGCGCGACAGCGGAATCATCGCCAGCACCGCGGCCGCCGCCGTCAGCACGATCGGCCGCAGCCGCCGCACCGCCGACTCCACGATCGCGTCCCATGCCGGCACGCCCGCCGCGCGGTCGAGTTCGATCTGGTCGATCAGGATCACCGCGTTGCGCTGGATCATGCCCATCAGCGCGATCACGCCCAGCAGCGCAACGAAGCCGAAGGGCCGGTTCAGCAGCAGCAGCGCGGCTGCGACACCCGCGATGCCCATCGGCCCGGTGATGAACACCAGCAGCGAGCGGCTGAAGCTGTGCAGCTGCAGCATCAGCAGCGTGAACACCAGGAACAGCATGATCGGCACGCCCGCCACGATCGAGGCCGAGCCCTTGCTGCTTTCTTCCGCCGCGCCCGCCACCTCGATGCGGTAGCCGCCCTGCCCGGCCGCGGCCCAGCCGGCCTCCAGCTCGCGCAGCTTGGGCAGCAGTTGCGTGGTCACGGTCGCGCCCTGCAGGCCTTCGGTCACGTCGCCCTGCACGGTGATGGCGTAGTCGCGGTTCTCGCGCCACATCACGCCCGGTTCCCAGGTGAACACCGGCTTGGCGATCTGCGTGAGCGGAATCGAGCGGCCCGAACTCGTCGGGATGTAGGCGTTGCCGATGTCCGAGATGGCCTGGCGCTCGTCGGGCGCCTGGCGCAGCACGATGTCGATCAGCAGGTCGTTCTCGCGGTACTGGCCCACAGTGGTGCCGCTGAACATGGTCTTGGACGCCTGCGCGATGGCCTGGCTGGTCACGCCGAGCGCGCGCGCCTTGGCCTGGTCGACTTCGAGGCGGATCACCTTCACCGACTCGTTCCAGTTGTCGTTCACGCCGCGCATGTTGGCGTTGTCGCGCATCACGGCCTTCACCTCGTCGGCGTGGCCGCGCAGCAGCGCGGGGTCGGGCCCGATCACGCGGAACTGCACCGGGTACGGCACCGGCGGCCCGTTGGGCAGCAGCTTGACGCGGCCGCGCACCTCGGGGAATTCCTGCGCCAGCACCTGCGGCAGCTTCAGGCGCAGCGTCTCGCGCACCTTCAGGTCCTTGGCCAGCACGATGAGCTGCGACACGTTGGTCTGCGGGAACACCTGGTCCAGCGGCAAATAAAAGCGCGGCACGCCCGAGCCGATCCAGGTACTGACCGTGCTCACGCCGGCCTCTTGCATGAATCGCTTCTCGACGCGCTTGGCCACTTCTTCATTGGCCGCGAACGAGGTGCCTTCGGGGAACCAGATGTCCACCAGGATCTCGGGCCGGCTCGAATCGGGGAAGAACTGCTGCTGCACCTTGCCCATGCCGACGATGCCCAGCGCGAAAATCAGCACCGTGGCGCCGATGGTCGTCCAGCGGTGCTGCACGCACCAGTTCACCGCGCGGCGAAAGGCGTTGTAGAACGGTGTGTCGAACAGCTCGTGCGGCGGCGCGTCGGGGTCGTGCGGCTTCACCTTGAGCAGCAGCGTGCCCAGGTACGGCACGAAGTACACCGAGACGATCCACGACAGCACCAGCGCGATCACCGTCACCGCGAAGATCGCGAAGGTGTACTCGCCCGTCACCGACTTGGCCAGGCCGATCGGCAGAAAGCCCGCCGCCGTGATCAGCGTGCCCGTGAGCATGGGCTTGGCCGTGACGTCGTAGGCGAAGGTTGCGGCGCGGACCTTGTCGTAGCCCTCTTCCATCTTCCGCACCATCATCTCGACCGCGATGATGGCGTCGTCCACCAGCAGGCCGAGCGCGATGATGAGCGAGCCCAGCGATATCTTGTGCAGCCCGATGCCGAAGTAGTTCATGGCCAGGAAGGTCACGGCCAGCACCAGCGGAATGGTGATCGCCACCACCAGCCCCGGGCGCATGTCGATGTACCAGCCGAAGCGCCCGCCCTTGTGCAGCCCGAGCGAGATGATGCTCACGGCCAGCACGATGGCCACGGCCTCGATCAGCACGCCGACGAACTCGTTCACCGAGCTGGCCACCGACACCGGCTGGTCCTGCACCTGCGCCAGCTTCACGCCGGCCGGCAGGCGCTGGTCGATGGTGGCGGTGGTGGCCTTCAGCGCCTTGCCCAGCGCGATGATGTCGCCGCCCTTGGCCATCGACACGCCCAGGCCGATCACTTCCTTGCCCTGGTGGTGCATCTTGACCGCCGGCGGGTCGATGTAGCCGCGGTGGATGTCCGCGATGTCGCCCAGCTTGATCTGGCTGCCCGAGCTGCCGCGAATGGGCATCTCGCGCAACTGCTCGACGCTGGTGAACTGGCCGGCCACGCGCACCTGCACCACGTCGAGCGGCGAGGAGATCGAGCCCGCGCTTTCCACCGCGTTCTGCGAGCCCAGCTGCGCCAGCACCGCGTTGAAGTCCAGCCCCAGCTGCGCCAGGCGCTTCTGCGAGATCTCGATGTAGACCTTCTCGTCCTGCACGCCGAACTGGTCGACCTTGGCCACGTCCTTCACGCGCAGCAGTTGCTGGCGCACGTCGTCGGCCAGCGTCTTGAGCTCGGCGTAGCTGAAGCCTTCGCTTTCCAGCGCGTAGATCACGCCGTAGACGTCGCCGAAGTCGTCGTTGAAGAAGGGCCCCTGCACGCCGGCCGGCAAGGTGGCGCGCATGTCGCCGATCTTCTTGCGCACCGTGTACCAGACGTTGGCCACCTCGGTGGACTTCGACGAGTCCTTGATGTTGAAGATGATCTGCGACTCACCGGGCTTCGAGTAGCTGCGGATCTTGTCGGCGTAGGGCGCCTCCTGCAGCGTGCGCTCGAGCTTGTCGGTCACCTGCTCGGCCACCTGCTGCGCGGTGGCGCCGGGCCAATAGGTCTTGATGACCATGGCGCGGAAGGTGAACGGCGGGTCTTCGTCCTGGCCGAGCTGGAAGTACGCGAACGCGCCCAGCACCATCAGCACCACCATCAGGTAGCGCGTGAGGGGCGCGTGGTCCAGCGCCCATTTGGAGAGGTTGAAGCCGGCGGGCTTGTCGGTGGTTTCCGTGGCGCCGCCGCTCATTTGGCAACACCACCCGTGGCACCCGCCGCCATTTCCTTGCCGGTCGCGGCAACGGCCGCCACGGGCTGCACCGACTCCTTCGCGCCGGCGTTGGCGGCGGCGGCCGCCGCCTCCTTGGACTGGTAGATGGTGACCTTCTGCCCGGGCTGCAGCACATGCACGCCCGCGGCCACGACCATCATGCCCGGCGTGATGCCGGCGGCGATCACGGCTTCATTGCCGTCGGCGGTGGCCACCTGCACGGGCTGCGAGCGCACCGTCATGGTCGACTTGTCGAGCACCCACACGGCCGAGCCCTTGCCTTCCTGGCGCAGCGCGCTGGTCGGCAGCTTCATCACCGTGGCGGCGCCGTGCGCCAGTGCCTGCGGGCGCGCGTAGACCGTGGCGCCGAGCGGCGGCGCGGTGGCCGCGTCGATCGCGACCTTGACCGAATAGGTGCGCGTGACCGCGTCGGCGCTGGCCGCCACTTCACGCACCTGGCCCTGCAGCTCGTTGCCGCCCGACCAGCCGCGCACCGTGACCGGCGAGCCGGCCTTGATGAGCGTGGCGCGGTCTTCGGGCACCGCGAATACCACGTCGCGCGCGCCGTCCTGGGCGATGCGCACGACCGGCGTGCCGGCCTGCACCACCTGGCCCGGCTCGGCCTCGATGGCGGTGATGACGCCGGCCACGTCGGCCACCAGCGTCGTGTAGTTGGCCTGGTTGCCCTGCGAGGCGAGCTGCGCCTGCGCCTGTTCGAGCTGGGCCTGCGCGGCTTTCCAGGTGGTTTCGCGGCGCTCGAGTTCGGCGCCGCTGATGAAGTTCTGCTGGCGCAACTCGGCATAGCGCTTCAGGTCGGCCGCGGCCAGGTCGCGGTTGGTCAGCGCGGCGGCCTGCTGGGCGCGCGCGGCATCGGCGGCGAGCTTGTAGTCCTGCGGGTCGAGCTGGGCCAGCACCTGGCCGGCCTGCACGTGCTGGCCGAGGTCGACCTGCCGCTTGGTGATCTTGCCCGCCACGCGAAAGCCCAGGCGGGACTCGACGCGCGCGCGCACCTCGGCCGAGAACTCGGGCTGGGCGTCGAATTCGCTGGCCCCCACGGTCACGAACTTGACCGCGCGAACGGGGTCCTCGGCCGCGGGTTTAGGTGAACAGCCCGCCAGAAAAATGACGGGGAGCAGCAGCCATGCGGCGCCGCGGGCACGGGAAAAGACAGTGGTGGAGGCGGTCATGAGACACCCAGGAGAGGACGAACCGAGTCATTACTGACCCACTGGTTAGTAATCTAGGGTAAACGTGAACCACTGTCAATGACCCGTTGGTCACTAGGGCCGGCGCCCGCTGAAAACTAGGTGCGCTGGCCCATCTCCACGAGGCGGTTGTCGGGCAGCTCGAAGTAGTCAGACGCCCGGCCCGCGTTGCGCTGCAGCCAGCCGAAGAGCGCCCGGCGGATCGGGTTCATGCCCGGCAGGTTTTCTTCGCCGACCGAGGCGCGGGAGACGAAATACGAGGTCTTCATCGAGTCGATCGCCAGCGTCTTCTGGTAGGCCAGGATGCGGATGAACTCGGGCACGTCGGGCCGCTCCATGAAGCCGTGGCGCGCCGTGACCACCCAGATGCCTTCCATCAGCTGCTCGGCCTCGATGCGGTTGCGCGCGTCGACGCGCGGCGTGTCGCAGGGGAGCACGCGCAGCACGATGATCTGGTCGTGCAGCACCTGGTTGTGCTTGAGGTTGTGCAGCAGCGCGTGCGGCACCGCCGTGGCGTCGGGGTTCAGGAACACGGCCGTGCCGCTCACGCGGTGCGGCATGTGCAGCGCCAGCGACTCCACGAAGGGCCGCAGCGGCAGGCTCTCGGCCGCGGCCGCCTCCAGCCCCAGCCGGCGCCCCTTGGCCCAGGTGGTGAACAGCACCATCACCACGGCCGCCACCGCCAGCGTGAGCCAGCCGCCCTCGGCCACCTTCAGGCTGTTGGCGATCACGAAGGTCAGGTCGACCACGGCGAAGGCCGCGACGCCCACCACCACCGCCACCTTGTTCCAGCGCCACAGCCCCCAGGCCACGATGCCGGCCAGCAGCGTGGTGGTCACCATCGTGATCGACACCGCGATGCCGTACGCCGCCGACAGCGCGCCCGAACTGCGGAAGCCCAGCACCAGCAGCAGCACCCCCACCATCAGCAGCCAGTTGACCGCCGGCACGTAGATCTGCCCGATGGCCGTGCCCGACGTCTGGATCACCCGCATGCGCGGCAGGTAGCCCATGCGCATGGCATGCGCCGTGAGCGAGAAGGCGCCCGAGATCACGGCCTGCGAGGCGATCACCGTGGCCATGGCCGCCAGCACCACCATCGGCAGCACGCCCCATGAAGGGAACAGCCGGAAGAACGGGTTGTCGATGGCCGCCGGGTTCGCCAGCACCAGCGCGCCCTGCCCGAAGTAGTTCAGCACCAGCCCCGGCAGCGCGATGAAGAGCCACGCAAGCCGGATCGGCCTGGCGCCGAAGTGCCCCATGTCGGCGTACAGCGCCTCGCCCCCGGTAAAGGCCAGGAACACCGCGCCCAGCACCGCCAGCGACTGCGCCCGGTGCTCGAGCAGGAAACCGAAGGCCCGGCGCGGGTCGAGCGCCGCCAGCACCTGCGGCTGCTGCAGCACCTGCCACAGCCCGGCCGCGGCCAGCACCAGGAACCACAGCAGCATGATCGGCCCGAACACCTTGCCGACCACGCCCGTGCCTTTTTTCTGCACCGCGAACAGGCCGATCAGGATCACCACCGTGATCGGCAGCACCGCCCGCTGCAGCACCGGCGCCTGCACCTCCAGGCCTTCGACGGCCGACAGCACCGAGATGGCCGGCGTGATGAGGCTGTCGCCGTAGAACATGGCCGCGCCCACCAGCCCGAGCATGCCGATCACGTTCCACACCCAGGGCCGGGTCTTGGGCCCGGCCACCGCGTTGCGCGCCAGCGCCTGCAGCGCCAGGATGCCGCCTTCGCCGTCGTGGTCGGCCCGCAGCACGAACACCACGTACTTCAGCGTGACCACGAACATCAGCCCCCAGAAGATCAGCGAGAGCAGGCCCAGCACCGAGTCGGGCGAGAACGGCACGCCATGCTCCGGGTTCATCGTCTCCTTGAAGGCGTACAGCGGCGAGGTGCCGATGTCGCCGAACACGACGCCCAGCGCCGCGATCATCAGTCCCGGCCCCGCCGGATGCGCTGCCTCGCCGTGCGCTGAAACCAGGGGCCCGGAAGCCGGTGCGGATGCTTTCATGAAGCAGGAAGTTCAAAGTGGCGACGCTGCGAGCATAGTGCCCGGCCGTGGCGTCGTCGCGGACAATCGTGGTGTGTCCGCCACTCCACCCCATGCCGCCCCGCCGGCGCACTACGAGAACTTTCCGGTCGCCTCGTGGCTGTGCCCGCCGCACCTGCGCCCGCCCATTGCCGCGATCTACCACTTCGCGCGCACCGCCGACGACATCGCCGACGAAGGCGACGCCTCGCCCGAGCAGCGGCTGGCCGAACTGCGCGCCTACCGCGAAGAGCTGGCCGCCGCCGCGCGCGGCCAGGCGCTGCCCTCGTCGCACTGGCCGCATGTGTTCGGCCCGCTGGCCCACAGCATCGCCCGATACGGCCTGCCCGAAGACCTGCTCGCCGACCTGCTGAGCGCCTTCATGCAGGACATCGAAAAACCCGCGACCGCGGCACCTACGCCGACCGCGCCGAGCTGCTCGACTACTGCCGTCGCTCCGCCAACCCCGTGGGCCGCCTGCTGCTGCACCTGTACGGCGTGCACGACGCCCAGGCGCTGGCGCAGAGCGACGCCATCTGCAGCGCGCTGCAGCTCATCAACTTCTGGCAGGACCCCAGCGTCGACGTGCCGCGCGGGCGCTTCTACTTCCCGTTGACCGACTGCGCCCGGCGCGGCCTCACGCGCGAGCACTTCAAGGTCTTCGCGCCGCTGTCGTCCGCGCCGCCACCGCAGGAGGCTATCAACTTGATAGCAGTGGTGGTGCACTGGGCGCGCGAACTCATGACCGAGGGCGCCCCGCTCGTGCACCGGCTGCCGGGCCGCGCGGGCTGGGAGCTGCGCTTCGTGGTGCAGGGCGGCCTGCGCATCCTCGACAAGATCACCGACCTGGGTTTCGACACCTTCTCGCAGCGCCCCACCATCGGCAAGACCGACGCACCCCTGCTGCTCTGGAAGGCCATGCGGATGCGGAGACAATGGCGGCCCATGAAAGCAGCGCCTCCCCGATGAATCCCGAGCAATACGTGCAAGACAAGGCCGCCGCCTCGGGCAGCAGTTTCTATTACGCCTTCCTGTTCCTCCCCAAGCCGCGCCGCGCCGCGATCACGGCTTTCTATGCGTTCTGCCGCGAGGTCGACGACGTGGTCGACGAGGTCAGCGACCCCGGCGTGGCCGCCACCAAGCTCGCCTGGTGGCGCACCGAGGTGGCCCAGGCGTTCGCCGGCACGCCGCGCCACCCCGTGATGCAGGCGCTGATGCCGCACGCCGCGGCCTACGGCATCGAGGCGCGCCAGCTCAACGAAGTGATCGACGGCTGCCAGATGGACCTGGACCAGACCCGCTACCTCGACTTCCCCGGCCTCTCGCGCTACTGCCACCTGGTGGCCGGCGTGGTCGGCGAAGTCGCGGCCCGCATCTTCGGCCAGACCGATCCGCAGACCACCGCCTACGCCCACAAGCTCGGCCTGGCGCTGCAGCTCACCAACATCCTGCGCGACGTGGGCGAAGACGCCCTGCGCGGGCGCATCTACCTGCCGGTGAACGAGCTGCAGAAGTTCGACGTGAAGGCGCACGAGATCCTGAACCGCGTGCACTCCGACCGCTTCGTCACGCTGATGAAGTTCCAGGCCGCGCGCGCCCACGTGGCCTACGACGAAGCGCTCGCCCTGCTCCCGCTGGCCGACCGCCGCACGCAGAAGCCCGGCCTGATGATGGCCAGCATCTACCGCACGCTGCTGCGCGAGATCGAGCGCGACGACTTCCAGGTGCTGAACCAGCGCGTGAGCCTGACGCCCGTGCGCAAGTTCTGGCTGGCGTGGAAGGTTCAGGCGCTAGGGCGCATCTAGCTTCCGCGCCCATGGATGCATCCCAGCTTTCCGACATCGGCTTGTTCAGGGCGATCCTCAGCCTGGACCCCGAGGCCGACCTTTTTCATGAGCTGCTCAGTCCATGGATGGCAGGCGAGCGCGAATGGTTGACCGCGTTCGAGCAGCAAATGTCGCCTGGGCCCATCGAGATCGAGGACTCATGGCACCTCTATGCGCTTTCGCGCATCAACCAGATCTTGTTGCTGGCTTTTCAACGGGGAACACACGACAGTTGGGAAGGTCCGGCCTTGACCATGCCGGAGTACCTGGCGTTCATGACCGGCTTGGGCTTTCGCGTGGCCGATGAGCCGACCTACTCGCCTTTTTTTCACGAAATCGTCGAAGTCGTCGAAGCAGACGGAGCAAGCCCCCGCAAGGACTACATCGATCTCGAAAGGGTGGATTGGCCCGCACTGATGCTCGGTCCCATGATGTTTTCGCGTGCGGGTGTCGCCGTGTCCTGCGTGCACGGCGCACTGCAACCCCAAATCGCGACGTCGTCGACCCTCTATTGGGCCCACCGGCGCAAGTCCCGCCCCAGAGAAGACCTGGCGGACGGGTGGGGTTCCAACTCGCAGTGGACAACGAAGTCAGGCGCGACTACATCGTGGGCGACCAGTTGCTCTTCAACGCAGATGGCGAATACGACTTGAATGACAGAGGCCTGCGAACGCGCGAAGACGGGCTGACAAGGGCCGAGCGCATCGAACTGCTGACGAACGGGTGCTTCGTCAGATGCACAAAGCCGGACGCCGACCGGCATCCCTACGACGACCGCATCCTGCTTCCACGCGACTTCCAATGAAAAGAATTGCCGTCGTCGGCGCCGGCTGGGCCGGCCTTGCCTGCGCGGTCGAGGCCACGCGGCTCGGGCATGCGGTCACGTTGTTCGAAGCCGCGCACATGCCCGGCGGGCGGGCGCGGCGCGTCGACAACATGCACGGCCTGGCGCTCGACAACGGGCAGCACATCCTGATCGGTGCGTACACGGCCACGCTCACGCTCATGCGCGACGTCGCGTCGATGTCGACAGCGCCCTGCTTCGCCTGCCGCTGTCGTTGCGCTTCGCCGACGGCGGCGGCCTCAAGCTGCCGCGCCTGCCCGCGCCGCTCGACCTGCTGGCCGGCATCTTCACCGCGCGCGGCTGGACGTGGCGCGACAGGTCGTCGCTGCTGCGCACCGCCATCGGCTGGCGCCTTGCCGGCTTTCGCTGCGCGAACACCACCACCGTCGCCGACCTGTGCGCGGGCCTCACGCCGCGCGTCATGAAGGAGCTGATCGAGCCGCTGTGCGTTTCCGCGCTCAACACGCCGGTGGCGCAGTCGAGCGGTGAAGTGTTCCTGCGCGTGCTGAAGGACGCGCTGTTCAGCGGCAGCGGCGGCGCCGACCTGCTGTTGCCGCGCGCCGACCTCGGCGCGCTGCTGCCCGATGCCGCCATTCAATGGCTCGCGCAACACGGCGCCGAGACGCGCATCGGCACCCGCGTGCGCGCCATCGCGCCCGAGGGTGAGCGATGGCGTGTCGACGACGAAGCCTTCGATCGGGTGGTGCTGGCCTGCGCGCCGTGGGATGCGGCGCGATTGGTCCGCGCCTGCGGCCTGGTGGCGGATGCCTGGTGCGAAACCACCGAAGCCCTGCGCTTCGAGGCCATCGCCACCGTCTACGTGCGCGGCGCCTCGCCGCTTGCGGAACCGATGCTGGCGCTGCGCAGCGACCCGGCCACGGCCCCTGCGCAATTCGCCTTCGACCGGGGCCAGCTCGGCGGCCTGCAAGGCGTGCTCGCGATGGTCGTCAGTGCCAACGAGGCTTCGCGCGAAGTGCTGGAAGAACAGGTGATCGCCCAAGCGGCCACGCAACTGGGCCAGGCGAAGCTGCAGCTCGTGCAGACCGTGGTCGAGAAGCGCGCCACCTTCGCCTGCACGCCGGCGCTCGCACGCCCTCCTTCGGCCATCGCGCCGGGCCTGCAGGCCTGCGGCGACTACACCGAAGGCCCCTACCCCGCCACGCTCGAAGGCGCCGTCCTCAGCGGGCTGGCGGCAGCGAAAGCACTGCACGCATGACGACCGAACTGCGCTACCTCGATTTCGACTACAGCGAAGACACCGAGGACCACGGCACCTTCGACGCGATGGCGTCGACCACGCCCGACAAGACACCCGAGGTGAAGGAAGAAATCGCCGTCGTGCTGGCCTGGGCCGAAGCCACGTTCCCGCATGCGCGCGGCGCCCTCGACGAAGGCGCGGTGTGGGACTACGATCTGCAGGAAACGCGCGAGGACAACCCGCGCTTCGACACCCTCACGCTCTCGCTCAGCGGCACCGCCGATTTCTGCGCGGCGCTGCGCGAGCACTTCGCGCTGGACTGAGGGCGCCGGCGAATCAGGCGGCCGTCTTGTTGCGCAGGCGCAGCAGGCTCAGGCCCAGCAGCACGAACGCCCCGCCCGACAGCTTGTTGAACAGCCGCGTGCGACGCGGGTCCGACAGCTGCTTGCGCAGCAGGCGCGCCAGCAGCACGTAGAACGCATGCGACAGCACCGAGGCCGTTGCAAAGGTGGTGGTCAGCACCACGAACTGCATGGCCAGCGGCGCGTCCTGCGTGAGGAACTGCGGGAACAGCGCCGAGAAGAAAAGAATGCCCTTGGGGTTGGTCAGCGCCACCGTCAGGCCGTGCCCGAACAGGCGCAGGCTCGAACGCGGTGCCACGCCGCCCGGCTCGCCCTGCAGGTCGGCGAACACGCTGCCCTGGCTGCGCCATTGCTTGATGCCCAGGTAGATCAGGTAGGCCGCGCCGGCCAGCTTCAGCAGCATGAACGCATGGGCCGAGGTGGCCAGCACCACGCCGAGCCCGGCCATTGCGGCGGCCGACACCATGAACAGGCCCATCGCATTGCCCAGCGAGCTGATCATCGCGCGTCGCGGGCCCACGCTCATCGAGTTCGAGACCGCCAGCAGCACGGCCGGGCCGGGCGTGAAGGCGACGAGCAGCGTGACGCCGCAGAAGATGAGCCAGTTGGAGAAATGCACTTTGGGTTTCCTGCCCGGCGCGAAGCCGCAAGGGGGATGGGGACAGGAAACTATAGTCAGCCCGGCGAATCGCCGCAGGCGCCGCGCCAATAACCCTCACACCCCGGAAACCCGCCCCATGGTCACCTGCTATCTGCGCTACATCGTCGACGCCCACAAGCTCAAGGAATTCGAGCACTACGGCAAGCTCTGGATCCCGCTGGTCGAGAAGTTCGGCGGCCAGCACCACGGCTACTTCCTGCCCTCGGAAGGCGCGAACAACGTCGCGCTGGCGATGTTCAGCTTTCCGAGCCTGGCCGCCTACGAAAAGTACCGCGCCGACTCGATGGAAGACCCGGCGTGCCAGGCCGCGTTCAAGTACGCCGAAGAAACCCGCTGCATCGTGAGCTACGAGCGCAGCTTCTTCCGCCCCGTCTTCGAGTAAGGCCGCGTCAGGCGCCCAGCGCCACGCACAGCGCGTGCAGGTTGGGCACGATCAGTTGCGGCCGGGCGCCATGCACCCACGGCCGCTCGTCGCGCACCAGCCACGCGGCCTGCATGCCGGCGTGAGCGCGCCCACCACGTCGAGCTCGGCGTCGTCGCCCACGTGCAGCACGTCCTTCGGCAGGAAGCCGACCGACGCGGCGGCCGCGCGGAAGATCGGCGCATGCGGCTTGCCGCTGCCGAAGGCGCGTGCATTGAAGCCGGTGCGAAACCAGCGGCTGACGCCGGTGCGCTGAAGGTCGGCGTTGCCGTTCGAGATCGCCACCAGCGGATAGCGCTCGCTGAGCCACTTGAGCGCGGGCAGTGCGTCGTCGTACAGCGTCACGCGCTGGCGTTCCTCGAAGAACACCTCGAAGGCCGGGTCGGCCAGCGCCGGGTCTTCGCCCGCGCGCTTGAGCGCGGTGCGGATCGATTCACGGCGCAGCGCGCTCAGGTCGTGCGCGAGATCGGAGCGCTCTTTCTCGGTGGCTTCGCGCAGCTCGCGAAGAATGCCCGGCGTGAGCAGCAGCGAGGCCGTCTTGGGCGCCTCGCGCAGCAGCCACTCCTGCAGCACGACTTCGGCGCGCTCAATGGTCGGCCAGATCGGCCACAGCGTGTCGTCCAGGTCGAGCGAGATCGCGGAAATGCGTTGGATGTCGAGGGGTTCGGCGCTCGCGGGCGCGTGGGAGCGGAGGTCATGCCTGAGAATATCGCATGCCTCCAACCCCTGTGAACGCCCCGCCGGGCAACCCGCGCACCGCCGTGCTCTGGTGCAACCTGGGCTCGCCCGACGCACCCACCGCCGCCGCCGTGCGCCCCTACCTCGCCGACTTCCTGGGCGACCCGCGCGTGGTCGAAATCCCCAAGGCGATCTGGGCGCTGATCCTGCACGGCATCATCCTGCGCACGCGGCCCGCCAAGTCGGCCGCCAAGTACGCGAGCATCTGGACGGCCGAAGGCTCGCCGCTGAAGGTGTTCACGCAGAAGCAGGCCACGCTGCTCGCGGGCTGGCTCGGCGAACGCGGCCACCGCGTGACGGTGCGCGACGCGATGCGCTACGCCAACCCGTCGATCGCCTCGCGGCTGGACGCGCTGCAGGCCGAGGGCGCCACGCGCGTGCTGGTGCTGCAGGCCTACCCGCAATACTCGGCCACCACCACCGCCAGCGTGATCGACGCGGTGAACGACTGGAGCCGCAAGCAGCGCCGCCTGCCCGAGTTCCGCTTCGTCAACGACTTCCACGACGACCCGGCCTACATCGACGCACTCGCGCAAGGCATCGAGAAGCACTGGAAGACCGAAGGCCGCGGCGAAGTGCTGCTGATGAGCTTCCACGGCATTCCCGCGCGCAACATCGCGCTGGGCGATCCCTACCAGTCGCAGTGCCTCGCAACCGCGCGCCTGCTCGCGGCCCGGCTGGGCCTGGCGGACGCGCAGTACCGCGTGACCTTCCAGTCGCGCTTCG
The DNA here is from genome assembly GCF_016082275.1 of Variovorax sp. E3. Lineage (GTDB taxonomy): Bacteria > Pseudomonadota > Gammaproteobacteria > Burkholderiales > Burkholderiaceae_C > Variovorax. The sequence goes on along the minus strand of NZ_MOWM01000026.1, from coordinate 40,426 downwards.
GCCGCGCGAAGTGGCTCGAGCCCTACACCGAGCCCACGCTGCGCGCGCTGGGCGCGTCGGGCGTCAAGCGCGTCGACGTGGTGTGCCCCGGCTTTCCGGCCGACTGCCTCGAGACGCTCGAGGAAATCGCCATGGAGGGCCGCGAGGCCTTCCTGCACGCGGGCGGCCAGGCCTTCAGCTACATCCCCTGCCTCAACGACAGCCCGGCGTGGATCACCGCGCTCACGGGCATTGCCGAACGCAACCTCGCGGGCTGGCCCACGCAAGCGACCTCGCCATGAAGAAGGAACTGCACGAAGCCAACCGGCTGTCGTGGAACGCGGCCACCGCCGCGCACAACAGCCACAAGGGCGACCAGGCCGCGTTCTTCCGCAACGGCGGCTCGACGCTGTTCCCCGAAGAAGCCGCGCTGCTGGGCGACCTGACGGGCCTGTCGGTGCTGCACCTGCAATGCAATGCCGGGCAGGACAGCCTGAGCATCGCGCGCCTGGGCGCGGCGGTCACGGGCGTGGACATTTCCGACGAGGCCATTGCCTTCGCGACGCGGCTCTCGGCGCAATCGGACATTCCGGCGCGCTTTGTGCGCAGCGACGTCTACGACTACTTTCGCGAGGCGCAGGCACGCGGCGAGCGGCATGACGTGGTCTTCTGCTCGTACGGCACGCTGTGCTGGCTGTCCGATCTTTCGGCATGGGCGCGTGGGGTGTCGCAACTGCTTGCGCCGGGCGGGCGTTTCGTCTTCATCGACTTCCATCCGTTCGCGATGGTGTTCGACCCGTCGTGGAAGTTTCACTACGACTATTTCAACGACGCCCCCGTGCCGGAAGAAGGCGTGGGCGACTACGTGGCCCAGTCGGGCGACGGCCTCGTGCGCGAGGGCTACGAACGCGGCGTCGAGAATTTCAGCAACCCGCATCCGAGCTTCGAGTTTTCTTGGGGCGTGGGCCAGGTGACGACCGCGCTGTCGCAGGCCGGCCTCGCCATCGAGCGCCTCGACGAGTATCCGTACGCCAACGGCTGGAAGCCCTTCGAGGGCATGCGCGACATCGGCGGGCGCCGCATGGCGCCGCCCGAAGGCATGCCGCGCATTCCGCTGATGTATTCGCTCTGCGCGCGCAAGCCCTGACGCGCCCGCGCGGCGCGCCTCAGACCGCCGACCTGCGCGCCAGCAGCGCCTCGATCGCGGCCTCCATCTCGGCGTATTCGCCCTCGCCGAAGTGCTGCCGCATCACCTGGCCCTTGCCGTCGACCAGGTAGAACGCGGGCCAGTACTGGTTCTGGTAGGCCTTCCAGGTCGCAAAGCCGTTGTCCTGCGCCACCGGGTAGCGGATGTTGAAGCGCTCGATGGCGTCCTGCACGTTGCGCGTGAGCTTCTCATACGCGAACTCGGGCGAATGCACGCCCACCACCGTGAAGCCCTGGTCCTTGTACTTCTCGTACCAGCGCACCACGTGCGGCAGCGTGCGGATGCAGTTGATGCAGGAGTAGGTCCAGAAATCGACCAGCACCACCTTGCCGGCCAGGCCTTTGAGCGTGAGCGGCTCCGAGTTGAGCCACTTGTCGATGCCCGCGAACTCGGGCGCGCGGCCGTAGTCCTGCAAGCCCGGGGACGCCGCCAAGGCACTGCGCAGCGGCCACGCGCCGCCGGCCGCTGCAACCAGCGCCGACGACCCCACGGCGAGGCCCGAGAACGCCCTTCTGGACAACATGCTCTTCATGATCGCAAACCTCGCTCGTCTGGCAGACCGACAGCGGTCAGGCGCGATTGTTCGCGGCGCACGGCGGGCGTGCGCATGTGTCACGGCAATTTGAAGTTTGTCCCGGCGGCGTGAAGGCCGGGGCCGGGGCCGGGACCGGGACCGGGGTGCCTCAGAACTTGCCGAGGTAGTCCATCTTGCCCACCGGCACGCCCTTGTGGCGCAACACGTCGTAGGCGGTGACCACGTGAAAGAAGAAGTTGGGCAGCGCGAACTGCAGCAGGTAGCGCTGCGCGGTGAAATGCGCCTCGCCTTCGCGGGCCTTGATGGTCACGGGGCGCTCTTCCTGCCCGTCGATGAGGGCGCGGTCGACGCTCTTCAAGAAGTCTTCGGTCTTCGCGATGCGCGCCAGCAGGTCGTCCCAGGTCTTTTCCTCGTCGGGAAAGCTCGGCGCCGTGATGCCCGCGATGCGCGCGGTGCCCAGCTTGCAGGCATCGCTCGCGCGCTGGATCTGGCCGGCCAGCGTGAGCATGTCGGGCGCCAGGCGCGCCTCGACCAGCGTGGCCGGATCGATGCCCTCGGCCTTGGCGTGCGCCAGGCTCTTGTCGAGCAAATGGGTGAGTTGGCCGAGCCCGCGCGTGAAAACGGGAACGGACAGGTCGTACATCGAGAGCGCCATGGTGTTCGAGGCCTTGTGGTGGTTGAAAGCGGCGGCGATTGTCACGCCGCCATGGTTTCAGCGACCGGCGGCGCGGATAAACCCTTCGACCGGCTCCAGTTGTCCGGGCACGTTGAGCGCGGGCGCGTGACCGCAGGCAGGCACTTCGATGACCTGCAGCTTGCCGGCCGCGCCGGGGCCGCGCAGGCGCATCTGCTCGACCACCTCGGGCAGCACCAGGTCGGACTCGGCGCCGCGCAGGCACAGCACCGGTACCTCGATGGCGTCGTAGTGCGGCCAGATCAGGTAGTCGTTGTCGTGTGCGCTGAACTGGCGGACCATGGCCGGGTCGTAGTGCGGCGTGACGCGGCCATCCGCCAGCCGGCGCGTGGAGCTTTCGGTCAGGCGGCGCCACTGCGCGTCGCTGAGCCAGCCGTAGGGCTTGTAGACGGTACGGAAAAAAGCCTCCAGCTCGGCCACGGTGTCGAACGCGGGCGGCTGGCCCGCATAGGCGCGAATGCGCTCGATGGCCGCCTGGGCCAGCTCGGGCGCGTTGTCGTTGAGCACCAGGCTTGCGATGCGCGCCTTCATGCGCGGCTCGAACAGGCCCGACGCGCAGACCGTGCCGATGGCGCCGCCCATCGACGTGCCGACCCAGTGCACGCGGCCCAGTCGCAGTTCGTCGCACAGCGCATCGGCGATGCGCGCGTAGAAGCGCAGCGTGTATTCCTCGTCGGGCAGCGGGCTCCACTGGCTCAGGCCGCGGCCGATGGTGTCGGGGCAGATCACCCGGAAGCCGCGCGACGCGAAGTGCTGCGCCAGCTCGTCCATGTCGCGGCCGGTGCGCGCCAGGCCGTGCCAGGCGATGACCACGGGCGCGTCTTGCGCCCCCCATTCGAGCCAGTGGATTTCGCGGCCCGCGAGTTGCGCGTAGCGGGACAGGGGAATGTGATGGTTGTTGTCGCTCATCGCGCGGCCCTTGCTCGCAGTTTGCCGACGATGCCGGTGGGGAAGTAATAGACGGACAGCACGAACAGCACGCCGAGCCACAGCAGCCAGCGGTCGGGCGACAGCAGCGCGGCCAGCCACGGCAGGCCGCTCGCGGCCTCGCTGCCCACGCGCAGCAGGTCTTGCAGGTAGCTCTGCGCAATGACGAACAGCACCGCGCCGATGGCCGCGCCGTAGATCGTGCCCATGCCGCCGATCACCACGATCAGCAGCACGTCGATCATGATCTCGAAGCTCAGCGAGGTGTCGGGGCCGTTGTAGCGCAGCCAGATGGCCAGCATCGCGCCGGCCAGCGTGGCGAACAGCGCCGACAGCACGGCGGCCGTGGTGCGGTACACCACCACGCGGTAGCCGATGGCCTCGGCGCGGAACTCGTTCTCGCGAATGGCCTGCAGCACGCGGCCGAACGGCGAATTCACGATGCGCAGCAGCGCGAGCACCAGCACCACCGCCGCCACGAACAGCAGGTAGTAGCACAGCAGGCGCCCGTCGAGCGACACGCCGAGGAAGGGCTCTTCGGCGAACTCGAAGCTCGGCGAGATCAGCTCGGGCAGCTTGAAGGTCAGGCCGTCTTCGCCGCCGGTGAAGTCCGACAGCTGCGAGGCCAGCGTCTGGAACGCCGAGGCCACGGCCAGCGTGATCATCGCGAAGAAGATCGCGCGCACCCGCAGCGAGAACAAACCGATGGCGAACGAGAGCACCAGCGAGATCGCGAGCGACGCGCCCAGCCCCACCAGCACCGCGCCCCAGTTGGGCCCGAGCCGCGAAGCCGAGATGGCGATGCCGTAGGCGCCGATGCCGAAGAACATCGTGTGCGCGAAGCTCACGATGCCGGTGTAGCCCAACAGCAGGTCGAAGCTGGCCACCAGCACCACGAACACCAGGATCTTGGCCGCCACGCTGAGCGCCTTCACGCCCGGGAAGATGAACGGCGCGAACGCCAGCGCGATGAACAGCACCACCAGCAGCAGCGCCAGCAGGCGGCTGCGCGGCATGTCGTTGGAGAGAAGTCGTTTCAGGAACATGTGGGCTTCTCTCTTCTCAACGGTTGGCCACGGGGTACACGCCCTGCGGGCGCCACAGCAGCACGGCCACCATCAGCAGGATGCTCGCGAACTGCGTGAGCGTGGGCAGCAAAAAGCCGATGTAGTTGGTCATGAGCCCCACCAGCAGCGCGCCGATGAGCGCCCCGCCCGTCGAGCCCAGCCCGCCGATGATGATCACGATGAAGATCAGCACGTTGACCTGCGCGCCCATCTGCGGCACCAGGTTCTGCTGGAACAGCCCCCACATCACGCCGCCCAGGCCGGCCAGCGCGCTGCCGACCACGAACACGCCGACGAACAGGCGCCCGATGCGGTAGCCCAGCGACTCGACCATTTCGCGGTCCTGCACGCCGGCGCGAATGAGCAGGCCGATCTTGGTGCGGCCCAGCGTCCAGGCGAGCACGCCGAACACCACCACGCCCACGGCCACCGCCAGCAGGCGGTACTTGCTGATGGCCGCGTCGCCCACCAGCAGCGAGCCGCGCAGCGCCTCGGGCAGCGGCAGCGGAATCTGCGCCGGGCCCCAGATCACCTTGATGAGCTCCTCGCCGATGATCATGCCGCCCATGGTGATGAGGATCTGCTTCAGGTGCTGGCCGTACACCGGCCGCACGATGAAGCGCTCGAACGCCAGGCCCACCGCGCCGGCCACGGCCATCGCCACCAGCATGGCCGGGAACACCGCCACCAGGTTGCGCCACAGCTCGCCCGAGCCGGTCCAGTCGCCCATGAGGCCGAGCACGCTGCTGGCCACGAAGGCGCCCAGCGCGATGAACACACCGTGGCCGAAGTTCAGCACGTCCATCAGGCCGAACACGAGCGTGAGGCCCGAGGCGATGATGAAGATGATCATGCCCATCGCCAGCCCCGCCACGGTGAGCGTGAGCCAGGTGGAGAAAGAGCCGGTCAGCGGCAGCGCGACGAGCGCGAGCACCGGCGCCAGCAGCAGCGGCTTCCAGTCGAAGTCGAGTTTCATAGAGCCAGTCCGAGCAGCGATTGCTGCAGTTGCGCGTCGGCGGAAAACGCCGCCATGGAGCCGCTGTGCACCACGCGGCCGTTGTCCATGACCGCGACGGTGTCGCCCAGGCGTTGGGCGAAGTTGATGTTCTGTTCGACCAGCAGGATGGTCACGCCGCTGCGCTTCAATTCGGCGAAGGCGTCGATCATGTTGTTGATCATCACGGGCGCAAGGCCCTTGCTGGGCTCGTCGATGATGAGCAGCTCGCGCGGCTCCACGATGGCGCGCGACACGGCCAGCATCTGCTTCTGCCCGCCCGAGAGCTTGCCCGCCGGGTGGTTCCAGAACTTCTCGACCGCGGGGAAGAGCTTGAAGATCCACTTCAGGCGCGTGTCGTCGATCTGCTGCGCGTTCTTGGCGCCGCGCGCGGCGAGCAGCATGTTCTCTTTCACCGTGAGGTCGGAGAAGATGCCCATGTTCTCGGGCACGTAGGCAATGCCCAGCCCGGCGATCTGCGGGGTGTTGTGCACGGTGATTTCCTTGTCACCGAAGCGCACCCTGCCCTGCGAAGCATGCCACAGGCCCATGATGGTTCGCAGCGTGGTCGTCTTGCCCGCGCCGTTGCGGCCCAGCAGCATGGTGAGCTGGCCGCGCGGCACGGCGAGGTCGACGCCGTGCAGGATGTGGTACGCCCCGATGTGCGTGTGCACGCCTTCGAGGGTCAGGAGGTTCGGGTTTGTCATCGGTCTTGCTCCTTGGCCACGCCCAGGTAGGCCTCCTGCACCACCGGCGAGGCGATCACCTCCGCCGGTTCGCCGTCGGCCACCAGCGTGCCGTTATGCAGCACGATGATGCGGTCCGCGAGTTCGCGCACCACGTCCATCTTGTGCTCCACCAGCAGGATGGTCTTGGTCTTGTCCTGCTTGAGCTTGCGGATCAGGTCCAGGATGACCGGCGCCTCGGCCGCGTTCATGCCGGCCGTGGGTTCGTCGAACATGAAGACCTTGGGCTCCAGCGCCATCAGCAACGCCACCTCCAGCTTGCGCTGGTCGCCGTGCGGCAGGCTCGCCACGGTGGCGTGCTCGCGCGACTTCAGCGACACGTCGGCCAGGATCTGGTCGGCGCGCTCGGTCAGCGCCTTGTGGTCGCTCCAGATGCTCCACAGGTTCAGCCCGCGCCGGTGCGCGCCCTCGCGCGTGGCCTGCACGGCCAGGCGCACGTTCTCCAGCACCGTGAGGTTGGGGAACAGGTTGGTGAGCTGGAACGCGCGCCCCAGCCCCGCGTGCGTGCGGGCCGACGGCGACAGGCCCGACAGCGGCTGGCCGTCGAGCGACACCGTGCCCGCGCTCGCCTTGAGCTGGCCCGAGATCAGGTTGAAGTAAGTGGTCTTGCCCGCGCCGTTGGGCCCCACGATGGCCGTCAGCGTGCCCGGCGCGAAAGCGCAGCTCACGTTGTTGACGGCCACGTGCCCACCGAAGCGGATGGTCAGATCTCGGGTCTCAAGCATCGTTGTTGGTCATTGCAAATCAGGAATCGAAAAATGGCACGGCGGCCTCAACAGCTGCCGATCACGTAGTAGTTGGGGCCGGTCTGCTTCAGCGTGGTCGTCACGTAGATGTTCCACAGCCCCATGGCCTGGTTCGAGCCGTAGGCATAGGTGATGCCCCACAGCGCGTAGGCGCGCCCCGCCAGCGTATGCGCATAGTTGCTGGCCGTGTAGCAGGTGCCGCCGGTGCCGCCGCCGCCCGCCAGGGTCGTGCCCGTGGCGGCGGCCGACATCGCGCCCTCGGCGTTGCCGGCGTTCAGCGCGGCCACGGTCCAGCTGTAGGTGGTGGACGCGGCCAGGCCGGTGTCGGTGTAGTTGGTGGCAGTGACCGGCGCGGCGTTGACCTTGCTGCCGCCGCGGTACACGTTGTAGCCGCTGGCGCCGCTCACGCCGGCCCAACCGACGACCATGCTGCTGCTGGTCGCGCCCGAGGTGCCCACGCCGGTGGGCGCGGGCAATCCGCTGCCGCCGCTGGAGCCGGTCACGCGGTCGATCATGGCCTTGAACGCCATCATCTGCGGGCCCGACTTCTTGGCGTAGTTGGCGCTGTCGTAGCCCCACCAGTCCCAGCAGCTGTTGGTGGCGGCCGTGCTGGTCTGCGGATAGATGAGGATGATGTTGTTGGTGTCGGCCCAGCGGTTGTAGCCGGTCTTGCGCACGTACTGGTCGCTCACGTCCGAGTAGTTCTGCTTGCAGCCGTGCAGCACCAGGTGCACGCGGCACGAGGTGGTGGTGCAGGCCTGGGGCACGTAGACCCAGCCTGTGGCGGCCATGCCGTGGCCGGAGACGAACTCCGACTGGTTGAACTCGGTGAAGGTGCCGCCCAGCGTACCGTTGTTGCGCGGGTTCAGCGGGCCATACAGCTGGGTGAGGATCTCGCCCGCCAGGTCGAAGCCGCAGTTGTTGATGTAGGGCGCGGCGGTGGTGCTGCAGGCGCTGCCGTAGTCGTCGGTGACCATGGCGTGGCCCGCGCCGATGTTGTTCTTGTAGACGATGTTGGCCGCGGGCACGAAGCTCTGGTAGTAGGTCTTCAGGTCGTTCATCACCGCCTGCGTGACGGTGTTGTCGGAAGTGCCCGAGAACATGTAGACCTTGGAGCCGCTCAGGTTCGACACCGGGTCGATCGCGCCGCTCGCGGCCCAGCTGTTGGTGGTGCTCACGAGCGACGACACCGGAATGCTGCTGCTGTGCGTCATGCAGCGGCCCGTGGCGTTGAGCACCGAGCCCTCGGCGCAATAGAACGGCCCGCCCGCCACCACGCCGGCGCCGCGCTTGAACGTGGCCGAATAGGCCACGTGAAGCTGCACCGCCGCGAAACCGCCGGCCGACAGGCCGGACACGCTCACCTCCGCCAGATTGGCGCCGAGCGCCGGCAGCGGCACCGCCGCCGTCGCGGCATGCGCCGCCACCGTCATCGCCGCGGCCGCGGCAAGTCCCTTCCAGTTCCATCGCATCGCTGGCATCGCTGTCTCCTAAATGTTGTGGGTATCGAACGCTTGCTTGCTGACGAATCAGGCCGTGGAGCGCGCCATGCGCCGCGCCTTTTAGAAAAAGGCGCAGGCTGGCGCTTCGCCCGGCGGCCGTCCGGGGCGAAAAGGCAGCGGCGCCTTGTGCGCGCCGCGGGGTTCAGGTGACGATCGGCGCCGTGCTCAGCGCTTGTTCTTGATCGGGATGTTCATCTCTTCAGGCTTGATCTCGTGCACCAGCTCGGGCACGCCCCAGGCGAACGCCGGGTCGACCTTGATCTTGAAGTGGTACATCGACTGCATGGCCTGGTGGTCTTCCTTGCGGAAGGTCATCTTGCCCTTGGGCGTGTCGAAGCTCATGCCTTCCATGGTGCTGATGAGCTTGTTGGTGTTGGTATCCCCGCCCGTCTTCTTGAGCGCCGTCACCACCGCCATCGCGGCCGAGAAACCGCCGGCCGTGAAGAAGTCCGGCGGCGACTTGAATTCCTTGTAGTGGGCCGACACCATCGCGTCGTTCACCGGGTTCTTCGGAATGCCGAAGTAGTAGTACGCCGCGCCTTCCATGCCCGGCAGCGCCTTGTACGCGGCCATGGCCGGCAGGATGTTGCCGCCGGTGGCGATCTCGATGCCGTAGCGCTTCAGGTCGAGGTCGACGATCTTGAAGGGGTTGCCCGCGCCGGCCCAGACGATCCAGATGATCTTGCGGCCCGGCTGGTCTTTCAGCTTGTCGATCAGGCGCTGCGCGCCGGCCGTGAAGTCGGTGGTGGCGGGCGGCAGGTACTCTTCATGGACCAGCTTGGCTTTCTTCAGCGCGCTGCCGAAGGCCTTCACGCCGTCGCGGCCGAAGGCGTTGTCTTGTGCCAGCGTGGCCACGGTCACGCCGGCCTTGTCGACGGCCACGGCGTGGAGATCGCGTCCTGGCTCGAATTGCGGCCGGTGCGGAAGATGTACTTGTTCCACTTGTCGCCGGTGATCGAGTCGGCCACGGCGGGCTCGACCAGCAGGATCTTCTTGTATTCCTCGGCCACGGGCAGCATGGCCAGCGCCACGCCCGAAGCGGTCGGGCCGACGGCCAGCGCGGCCTTGTCGTCCGAGTAGGCGGCCGCCAGCAGCGACTTGCCCAGGTCGGGCTTGCCCTGGTCGTCCTTCTCGATGACCACCAGCTTCTTGCCGTTGACCATCATCGTGCCTTCGGTGGCGTAGTTCAGGCCCATCATCAAGCCGGTCTGGGTCTGCTTGCCGTAGGCCTCCAGCGCGCCGGTCTTGCTGTAGATGTGGGCGATGCGGATTTCGTTGGACTGGGCCCAGGCGGGAACGGCGGCGGCGCAAGTGGCGAGCGCGGCCAGCGCGACGAGGTGACGACGGTTCATTCTTTGTCTCCTGAAAATGGTGACTGAATATTGCACAGTTCGTGCCATTCTCTAAGCCATTGATAACAAACGTTTCTTCATTCGGGAAGAACGCCGTTCGACTGGATTCAGAACACTGAGACCGCCTGATTTCCAGACAAGTGTTTATTTATCAGTCAGGGTTTTCGCGGAGGCTTGGCGCTCCGCGATCCACTGCTTGAACTGCCGCTCGGCCTGCATGCGGAACTCGTTGCGCGCATGGTTGCAGGCGGCATGCGCGAGCCGCCGGTGTTTGGACGAGCGCACGCCACCGAAGGTGGAATCGACGAGGTGCTCGATGGTGGCGGACTCGGGGCGGCCGACGGGCTCGCTGAAATCCATCGGCAGGCCGCACCAATGGCAGTTGGGGCCGAAGGTGGAGCGCAGGGCGCGCACGCTCACAGGTTTGCCAGCTCCAGGACTTCCTGCCCCATCAGCACGCAGCTCTTGTCCATGGGGTAGTAGATCAGCCGCATCCGGTAGTTGCCCTTGTAGATCGAGCCCCAGACCTCCAGCACCTGGAACTGCTGCTTCTTGTTGGCCGGGTTGCGCAGGGGCGCCAGCACCTTGACCTCGGGTTCGATCTGGATGCGGTCGTCCTCCCCGAAGTGAAAGACCAGGAGCTTCTTCGCCTGCACCACGGCTTCGGGCGCGCATTGCGGCGGTGCGGCACTGGCCGTGCCGGCGGCGGCACAGAGGATGGAACAGGCGGCGATGCGGGCGAGAGCCTTCATGGGTCGTGGGGTCGGGTTGGGTTCAGGGGCGCGAGTATCGCTCGGCCTAGTGCACTTGCAGGCAGGGGGCAGCGTCACGCCGACCGCTCCTGGCTCGTCATCCGCTCGTACAGCGTCGCCCGCGAAATGCCGAGCAGCCGCGACGTCGCCAGCTTGTTCCCGCCCGTCGATGCCAGCGCCGCCGCAATCGCCTTGCGCTCCAGTTCCGCCACCTGCTGCGCCAGCGGCCGCAGCAGCGCCGCCTGCTCATCCGCATCGTGCGCGTTCTGCAAGGTCGCGGGCAGCTCGATCTGCTCCAGCCCCGCCTCGCGCAGGATGCGCTCCAGCTGCACCGCGTCAATGCGTTGCGAGTCGCTGCGCATGGTCACCTGCTCCAGCACGTTGCGCAGCTCGCGGATGTTGCCGCGCCAATGCTGGCCGGCCAGCAGCGCGAGCGCGTCGGGCGTGAGTTCGGGCGGCGCCTCGCCGCTGCGCAGCGCCATGTCTTCGCCCAACGCCTCGACCAGCGCGGGAATGTCGGCACGCCGCTCGCGCAGCGGCGGCACGCGCAGCGGCAGCACGTTGAGACGGTAATACAGGTCTTCGCGAAACTGCCCGCGCCGCACCAGCTCCGGCAGGTCGCGCGACGTGGCAGCGATCACGCGCGCGTCGAAGGGCACGAGCTTGTTCGAGCCCAGCGGCTCGATCTCGCCCTCCTGCACGCGCGCAGCAACTTGGCCTGCAGGCCCAGCGGCATGTCGCCGATCTCGTCGAGGAACAGGCTGCCGCCGTCGGCCAGCTTGAACTTGCCCTCGCGGCCCTTGCGGTCGGCGCCGGTGAAGGCGCCGGGCGCGAAGCCGAAGAACTCGGCCTCGAGCAGCGTGTCGGGCACGGCCGCGATGTTGACGCTGACGAACTGCCCCTTGGCGCGCGCCGACGATGCATGGATGGCATGCGCCAGCAGTTCCTTGCCCGTGCCCGTCTCGCCCAGCAGCAGCACCGGGCTGGCCGACTGCGCCGCGCGGCGCGCGTGGCGCTTGACCTCCACCGCCGCCGGGCTGCTGCCGATGAAGCTGGCGAAGGTGTACTTGGAGCGCCGCTGCCCGTCGGCCGCATGCTGGTACAGCGGGTTGTTGCGCTGGCTCGCGAGTTCGCGCCGCGCGTCGTCCAGGTCGCGCTGCAGCAGCGCGAACTTGCTGATGAGCGGCTGCAGCGTGGTCTCGGGCTGGTCGAACAGCACGATGCCGATGGCGCCGATCACCTCGCCCATGCCGCCCATGCCGGCCTCGCCGCCCCCGCGCTCTTCGCGCAGCGGAATGCGGCTGACCACGAAGGTGCCGGCCTTGTTGGTCAGCAGGTCGATCAGGATGGGTTCGCCGGTTTCGAGCACGCGGCGCATCTGCGTGTTCGGAATCACGTCTTCCACCATGTGCCCCATGAACTGGTCGATCGACGAAAAACCCAGCGCCGGCAGAAAGCGCCGGTAGCCCTCGTTGACCCACACGATGCGCCCGCCCCGGTCGACCAGGAACATGCCCTGGCTGATGCTTGAAAACAAATGAAACATCGAGCGCGCGGCCAGCGCGAGGATGCCCTCGGCGTCGAGCGGCAATGTGGTCGGTACGGAAGGAGCAGCAGGCATGGCGGGATCGTAGCGCGCATCGATTCGCAACCGGTCCGGCAGCGATTTCCTTCAGGAAATGCTCAGGCTGCGTAAGAGAAGGAAAGTCCTTCAGCAAACCTTAAGTTAATCAATCGTTTGATTTTGTACGTGGTCTAATACGCCGCATGAACGCGAAGAAAGCCACCACCCAGGCCCCGCGCCGCGCACCGCGCAGCGACGGCGCCGAGGCACGCCACCGGCTGCTTCACACCGCGCTGCGGCTGTTCGCGCAAAAGGCTACGCCAAGACCTCGACCCGCGAGATCGCCCGCGAGGCCGAGGTCAACATCTCGGCCATCAGCTACTACTTCGGCGACAAGGAAGGCCTGTACGCGGCCACCTTCTCCGAGCCCATGGGGGCGGACTCCGCCGACCTCGTGGCCGCCTGCAACGTGCCGGGCCAGTCGCTTCAAGACACGCTGCGCATCTGCATGGTGTCGATGATCGACCCGCTCAAGCAGGGCGAGATCGTGCGGCAATGCATCCAGCTGCACATGCGCGAAATGCTCGAGCCCAGCAGCCGCTGGGCCAAGGAGCTCGAGCACGACATCAAGGGCCCGCACCGCGCCATCGCCGAGCTGCTGTGCCGCCACCTGGAAATCGACCGGGCCGACGACGACATCCACCGCCTGACGTTTGCGATCACCGGGCTGTCGATGCAGCTCTACGTGAGCCAGGACTTCATCGAGGCCATCCGTCCCTCGCTGCTGCGCACGGCGCGCGGCATCGACACCTGGGCCGACCGCCTGACCGGCTATGCCATGGCGCTGGTCGAGGCCGAGGCGGTGCGCCGCCGCGCCGAGAGAAAGCTGAAGAAATGAGAAGACTCCGACTGATTGCCACCCTGTGCCTGCCGCTGGGCTTCGGCCTCGGCCTTTCGGGCTGCGCGCTGACGCGCCCGCCGTCGCAGGTCGAGGCGCCCTTCCCCGCGCAATGGCATGCGCCCCTGCCCCACGGCGGCTCGCTTGCGTCGCTGGCCGACTGGTGGCGCCAGCTCGACGACCCGCTGCTGGTCGAGCTGATCGCCGCCGCCGAAGCCGCGAGCCCCAACGTCGCGAGCGCCGCCGCGCGCGTGGCCGAGGCGCGCTTCACGCGCGTGCAGACAGGCGCGGCGTTGCTGCCGAGCCTGGACGGCACGGCCTCGGCGAGCCGGGGCACCTCGGGCTTTGCTTCGGCGCCCACCAGCGGTGGATCCGGCGCGTCCGGAGGCAGCGGCAACAGCAGCGGCACCGCATCGGCCAGCACGCCCATCACCACGCTGCAGGCCGGCCTGCAATCAAAGTGGGAGGTCGACCTGTTCGGCCGCCTGCGCGCCGACCGTGACGCCGCCGAGGCCAAGCAGAACAGCGCCAACGCCAAGTGGCACGACGCCCGCGTGGCGGTGGCGGCCGAAACGGCCAACGCCTATTTCGCCGAGCGCGCCTGCCAGCAGCAGCTGCGCGTGGCCGAGTCCGACACGCGCTCGCGCGCCGAGACCTCGCGGCTCAACGACCTGTCGATGCGCGCCGGTTTCACCGCCCCCGCCGAAGCCGCGCTGGCCCGCGCCAGCGCCGCCGACGCCTCGGGCCGCCTGACCCAGCAGCGCGCGCAGTGCGCGGTGCAGCGCAAGGCGCTGGTGGCGCTCAGCGGCATCGACGAGACCACGCTCGAACAGAAGCTCGCCGCCGCGGCCACGCAGCGCCCGCTGCCGGCCGTGGGTGCCATCGCCAGCGTGCCGGCCGAAGCGATTTCGCAGCGGCCCGACGTGTACGCGGCCGAGCTGGGCGTGGCCTCGGCCAGCGCCGACGTGGGCTCGGCCGAAGCCGAGCGCTACCCCAAGCTCACCATCTCGGGCTCGATCGGCCGCACGCAGTACCGCACCTCGGGCTTCAAGCAGTCGCTGGAGACCTGGACCGTGGGCCCGGTGTCGCTCACCGTGCCGCTGCTCGACGGCGGCTCGCGCCAGGCCAATGCCGACGCGGCCAAGGCCCGCTACACCGAGGCCGTGTCGATCTACCGCGCCAACGTGCGCCAGGCGGTGCGCGAGGTCGAGGAGGCGCTCGTCAACCTCGACGCCACCGACGCCCGCGCCACCGACGCCGACACGGCGGTGAAGAACTACCAGGCCTCCTTCGACGCCACGCAGGCCCGCTACAGCAGCGGCCTGGCCAGCCTGTTCGAGCTGGAGGATTCGCGCCGCACGCTGTTCTCGGCGCAAACCGCGCGCGTGTCGCTGCAGCGCGAGCGCACCGAAGCCTGGGTGGCGCTGTACCGCTCGATGGGCGGCGGCTGGAGCCGGCCCGCCCCGTCCTCCGAAGCGCTTTCCGAATCGTCCCCAATGACCACCACACCGGCCGCCAAGGTCGCGACGTCGCCATGAAAACAATGAAGCGTTCCACCCTCGTCATCGCGCTGGTCGCGCTGGCCGTCGTCATCGCGGCCGCCGTGTTCATGACGCGCAAGCCCGCCGACAAGGCCGCGGCCGCCGCCACGGCCGGCAAGACCAAAGACGGCGCCCCCGCGCCCAAGCCGGCGCTCACCGTGACCGTCGCCAGGCCCGAGGCCACCGAGCTCACGGTCACGCTCGCGGCCAACGGCAACGTGGCCGCCTGGCAGGAGGCCGTGGTCGGCTCCGAGTCGAACGGGCTCAAGCTGGCCGAAGTGCGCGTGAACGTGGGCGACGTGGTCAAGAAGGGCCAGGTGCTGGCCGTGTTCTCGCCCGAGACGGTGCGCGCCGACATCGCGCAGTCGCGCGCCTCGCTGGCCGAAGCCCGCGCCACCGCCGCCGACGCGGCCGGCAACGCCGCGCGCGCCCGCACGCTGCAGGCCACCGGCGCGCTGAGCCAGCAGCAGATCAACCAGTACCAGACCACCGAGCAGACCGCCAAGGCGCGCGTCGAGGCGGCCGAGGCCGTGCTGGCCGCGCAGGAAGTACGCGGGCGCAACACGCAGGTGCTGGCGCCCGACGACGGCGTGATCTCGGCGCGCACCGCCACCGTGGGCAGCGTGGTGTCCGCCGGCACCGAGCTGTTCCGCCTGATCCGCCAGGGCCGCCTCGAATGGCGCGCCGAAGTCACCTCGGCCGAGCTGGGCCGCATCTCGGTCGGCACCACCGCCTTCGTGGTCAGCGCCAGCGGCGCGCAGGTGCGCGGCAAAGTGCGCAGCATCGCGCCCACGGTCGATCCGCAGACGCGCGCGGCGCTCGTGTATGTCGACCTGCCCAACGTGCAGCAGAACACCGGCATCAAGGCCGGCATGTTCGCGCGCGGCGACTTCGAACTGGGCCGCAGCTCGGCGCCCACGGTGCCGCAAAGCGCCATCGTGCCGCGCGACGGCTTCAACAACGTCTTCCTGCTCAAGCCCGACAACCACGTGTCGCAGCTGAAGGTGCAGGTCGGCCGGCGCCTGAACGACCGCATCGAGATCACCAGCGCACTGCCCGAAGGCGCGCGCGTGGTGGTGCAAGGCGCGGGCTTCCTCAACGACGGCGACCTGGTGCGCGTGGTCGACACGCCGGCCCCGACCCCGGCTCCCGCTGCCGTGCCCGCTCCCGCAGCGGCCGCCGCGGCCAAGTAAGCAGAAACAAAGGACTCGCCCATGAACGTTTCCGCCTGGTCCATACGCAACCCGATTCCGGCGGTGATGCTGTTCGTGCTGCTCACCTTCGGTGGGTTGCTGTCGTTCAACGCGATGAAGGTGCAGAACTTTCCGGACATCGACCTGCCGACCGTGACGGTCTCGGTGTCGCTGCCCGGCGCCGCGCCTTCGCAGCTGGAGACCGACGTCGCGCGCAAGCTCGAGAACTCCATCGCCACCGTGCAGGGCCTGAAGCACATCACCACCAAGGTGCAGGACGGCGCCGCCACGCTGATCGTCGAGTTCCGGCTCGAGAAGCCCGTGCAGGAAGCCGTGGACGACGTGCGCTCCGCGGTGCAGCGCGTGCGCGCCGACCTGCCGGCCGACGTGCGCGACCCGGTCGTCACCAAGCTCGACTTCGCGGCGCAGCCGGTGCTGGCCTTCACCATCGCCTCCTCGCAGATGGACGGCGAGGCGCTGAGCTGGTTCGTCGACAACGACATCACCAAGAAGCTGCTCGCGCTGCCCGGCGTGGGCGCGGTGAACCGCGTGGGCGGCGTCACGCGGCAGGTGCACGTCGACCTCGACCCGGCCCGGCTGCAGGCGCTGGGCGCATCGGCGGGCGACATCTCGCGCCAGTTGCGCCAGGTGCAGACCGAGAGCGCGGGCGGCCGCTTCGACCTGGGCGGCAGCGAACAGCCGGTGCGCACCATGGCCACCGTGCAGTCGGCCGACCAGCTCGCCGACATGCAGATCGCGCTGAGCGACGGCCGGCGCATCCGCCTGGACCAGGTGGCGCGCATCAGCGACACCATCGCCGAGCCGCGCGCGGCCGCGCTGCTCAACGGCAAGCCGGTGGTGGGCTTCGAGGTGGCCCGCAGCCGCGGCGCCAGCGAGGTGGAAGTGGGCCACGCGGTGCAGAAAGCGCTGGCCGACATGCGCGCGCAGCGGCCCGACATCGAGCTGACCGAGGCCTTCAACTTCGTCGACCCGGTGGAAGAGGAATACAACGGCTCGCTGCACCTGCTGTACGAAGGCGCCATCCTGGCCGTCATCGTGGTGTGGCTCTTCTTGCGTGACTGGCGCGCCACCTTCGTGTCGGCCGTGGCGCTGCCGATGTCGGTGATTCCGGCCTTCATCGGCATGCACCTGCTGGGCTTCTCGGTCAACGTGATCTCGCTGCTGGCGCTGTCGCTGGTGGTCGGCATATTGGTGGACGACGCCATCGTGGAGGTCGAGAACATCGTGCGCCACCTGCGCATGGGCAAGACGCCCTACCAGGCGGCCATGGAGGCGGCCGACGAAATCGGCCTGGCGGTGATCGCCACCACCTTCACGCTGATCGCGGTGTTCCTGCCCACGGCCTTCATGAGCGGCGTGGCCGGCAAGTTCTTCAAGCAGTTCGGCTGGACGGCGTCGCTCGCGGTGTTCGCCTCGCTGGTGGTGGCGCGGGTGCTCACGCCCATGATGGCGGCCTACATCCTCAAGCCCATCGTCACGCAGGAAACCGAGCCCGGCTGGCTGCGCTGGTACATGCGCGCGGTGACGTGGAGCACGCACAACCGGTTCAAGACGATGGTGCTGGCCACCCTCTTCTTCTTCGGTTCGCTGGCGATGATTCCGCTGCTGAAGACCGGCTTCATTCCGCCGGACGACAACTCGCAGACGCAGGTGTACCTGTCGCTCGCACCGGGCTCCACGCTCGCGCAGACCACGGCGGCGTCGGAAGAAACGCGCCGCCGCGTGATGCAGATCCCGCATGTGAAGAGCGTCTACACCACGGTGGCGGGCGGCAGCGCGGGCGGCGACCCGTTCGCCAACTTCGGCACGCCCGAGACGCGCAAGGCAACGCTCACCATCAAGCTCGACCCGCGCGCGACCGGCCGCGCAAGCAGGTGATCGAGAACCAGATCCGCGCCGCGCTCGAAACCCTGCCCGGCGTGCGCAGCACGGTGGGCCTGGGCGGCTCGGGCGAGAAGTACATCCTGGCGCTCACCGGCGAAGACCCGGTGGCGCTGGCCAGCGCCGCGAGCGCGGTCGAGCGCGACCTGCGCACCATTCCCGGCCTGGGCAACATCACCTCGACCGCGAGCCTGATCCGCCCCGAGATCGCCGTGCGCCCCGACTTCGCGCGCGCCGCCGACCTGGGCGTGACCAGCTCGGCCATCGCCGAGACCCTGCGCGTGGCCACGCTGGGCGACTACGACCAGTCGCTCGCCAAGCTCAACCTCGCGCAGCGGCAGGTGCCCATCGTGGTGAAGCTGCAAGACTCGGCACGGCAAGACCTCGACCTGCTCGGCCGCCTGTCGGTGCCCGGCGCGCGCGGCCCGGTGATGCTGAACCAGGTGGCCTCGCTGACCATGGAAGGCGGGCCGGCCGTGATCGACCGCTACGACCGCTCGCGCAACGTCAACTTCGAGATCGAGCTGTCGAGCGTGGGCCTGGGCGACGCCAAGACCGCGGTGACCAAGCTGCCGTCGATCCAGAAGCTGCCGCCGGGCGTGCGCATCGCCGAAGTGGGCGACGCCGAGGTGATGACCGAGCTGTTCGCAAGCTTCGGCCTGGCCATGCTCACGGGCGTGCTGTGCATCTACATCGTGCTGGTGCTGCTGTTCAAGGACTTCCTGCACCCGGTGACGATTCTGTGCGCGCTGCCGCTGGCGCTGGGCGGTGCCTTCGTGGGCCTGCTGATCGGGCAGAAGGCGCTGTCGATGCCTTCGCTCATCGGCCTGATCATGCTGATGGGCATTGCCACGAAGAACTCGATTCTTCTGGTGGAGTACGCCATCGTGGCGCGCCGCGACCACGGCATGAGCCGCTGGGACGCGCTGCGCGACGCCTGCCACAAGCGCGCGCGGCCCATCATCATGACCACGCTGGCCATGGGCGCGGGCATGCTGCCGATCGCGGTCGGTTTCGGCGCGGCCGACTCGAGCTTCCGCTCGCCGATGGCGATGGCGGTGATCGGCGGGTTGATCACCTCGACCGTGCTGAGCCTGCTGGTGGTGCCGGCCGTATTCACCTACGTGGACGACATCGAGCACTGGATCCGGCGCACGGTGCGCAAGCTGCGCGGGCAGCCGGCGGACCCGCACATCGACGACGACCTGGCCGAGACGCCCGCCGCAGGACGATAGGCCTTCAGGCGTGAAACGAAAAAAGCTGCGGCAATGCCGCAGCTTTTTTTTATTGCGCTCGGGGACCGCCCGAGGAAGCTCAGGCGTCCAGCTGTGCGAGGCGCTGCAGCTTGCGTTCGCTCATGCGCTTGGCCAGGCGCGGCAGCACCAGCACGGCCACCACGATGATCACCAGCGCGATCGACATCGGGCGCTGGAAGAACACCATTGCGCTACCCTCGCCGATCGACATCGCGTTGCGCAGTTGCGCTTCGGCGAGCGGGCCCAGGATCATGCCGACCACCACGGGCGCGGTCGGGAAGTCGAAGCGGCGCATCACCACGCCCAGCAGGCCGATGCCGTACAGCAGGAACAGGTCGAACGCGCTCTGGCGCATGCCGTAGGACCCACCGTCGCGAAGATCAGGATGCCGGCGTAGAGCTGGGGCTTCGGAATCTTCAAGAGCTTGACCCACAGGCCGACCATCGGCAGGTTCAGCACCAGCAGCATCACGTTGCCGATGTACAGCGAGGCGATCAGCGCCCACACCAGCGCGGCCGAGGTGGTGAACAGCTGCGGGCCCGGCTGGATGCCGTAGTTCTGGAACGCGCCCAGCAGGATGGCCGTGGTGTTCGACGTCGGAATGCCCAGCGTGAGCAGCGGAATCAGCGCGGCCGTCACCGTGGCGTTGTTGGCGGCCTCGGGGCCGGCCACGCCTTCGATGGCGCCGGTGGTGCCGAACTCGGCCTTGGCTTCCTTGTCCTTGGCCAGCTTCTTTTCGGTCGCATAGCTCAGGAAGGTCGGGATCTCGGTGCCGCCGGCCGGAATGCAGCCGAAGGGCGTGCCGATGGCGGTGCCGCGCAGCCACGCGGGAATGGAGCGCTTCCAGTCGCGCTTGGTCATGTGCACGCGGCTCAACTTGTTCTGGCCTTCGGTGACCTTGCCTTCGTAGAGCACCGCGTACAGCACTTCGGCCACGGCGAACAGGCCCACGGCCACCAGCACGATCTCGATGCCGTCGAGCAGCTCGGGCACGCCGCCGGTGTAGCGGCCCTGGCCCGAGATCTGGTCGAGGCCCACGCAGCCAGCGGCCAGGCCGACGAACAGCGCCGTCATGCCGCGCAGCGTGCTCTTGCCGAGCACCGCGCTCACCGTGGTGAAGGCCAGCAGCATCAGCAGGAAATACTCGGGCGGGCCGAGCTTGACCGCGAACTCGGCCACGAAGGGCGCGAACAGCGTGACGATGACGGTGGCGATGGTGCCGGCCACGAACGAGCCGATGGCGGCGGTGGCGAGCGCCGCGCCCGCCCTGCCGCTCTTGGCCATCTTGTTGCCCTCCATCGCGGTCACCATGCTGGCGGTCTCGCCGGGCGTGTTCAGCAGGATGGACGTGGTCGAGCCGCCGTACATGGCGCCGTAGTAGATGCCCGAGAAGAAGATCATCGAGGCCGTGATGTCGACCTTGCCGGTGATCGGCAGCAGCATGGCCACGGCCACGGCCGGGCCGATGCCGGGCAGCACGCCCACGGCCGTGCCGAGCGCGCAGCCGACCAGGCACCAGAGCAGATTGATCGGGGTGATCGCGGTGGCGAACCCCGTCATCAGTGCGTTGAAGATATCCATGTCAGAGCCACCCGGTGGAAGTAAGGCCCGGCAGGCTGATGGCCAGGAATTTCGTGAACATCCAGAACACCGGCGCCGAGATCAGCGCGCCGGCAATGAAGTCGGTGGCCCAGGTGCGCGGCGCATTGACGCCGGCCTGCCCGCTCGCGCGGCGCAGCCCCTGCACGGCCAGCACGTAGCACAGCGTGCAGCTCAGGATGAAGCCGAGCGTGGTGATGAGCGCCGCATTGAGCAGCAGCCCCGCCGACACCCAGATGAAGCCGGGCCAGTAGGCGTGGTCGGCGCCAGAGGGCGCGTCGAGCTCGCGGAAGCCGCCGGTGCGTGCTTCCCAAAGAATCCATCCACCGCACAGCACGAGCACCACCGACACCAGCCAGGGCAGGAAGTTGGGTCCGACGCCGCCGTAGCCGGCCTCGGAAGAAATGCCGATGGCGCCGAAAGCCAGCGCCAGGCCGGTCAGCAGCACGCCGGCGCCGACCAGGGTTTGCGGCCATGTGGCCGCGGGATTGCCGGCCCCGTCGGAAGACGGGACCGTGGAGTCTGGAGTTGTCATTTTTTATCCTGGAGTGGGAGTACCGACGCCCCCTTCCAGAAACACCGCGAAACCGGCTGTGCCGGGCCGCAGGTGTTGCCCCCGGCAGGGGGTTGGCGAAGCGACACGAAGTGCACGCAGCCTGGGGGCGAGCCCTGTTCAGACCATGCCGGACTTGGTCATGATGGCGCGCAGGCTGGCGAAGTCGTCGTCGACAAACTTCGCGAAGCTTCGCCCGACAGCACGGCGGGCGTCCAGTCGTTCTTCTTGAGCGATTCGGCCCACG
Source organism: Variovorax sp. E3 (assembly GCF_016082275.1). Classification (GTDB taxonomy): domain Bacteria; phylum Pseudomonadota; class Gammaproteobacteria; order Burkholderiales; family Burkholderiaceae_C; genus Variovorax. The sequence goes on along the minus strand of NZ_MOWM01000026.1, from coordinate 19,172 downwards.
ACGCGCTCTTCATGGCGGCCAGCACCATGTCGGTCAGCGACTTGCGCTGCTCGGCCGAGATGCCGGGCGCGCCGTACACGCCGCGCCAGTTGCCGATTTCGACGTCGATGCCCTGCTCTTTCAGCGTGGGCACGTCGATGCCCGGCAGGCGCTGGGCCGAGGTGACGGCAATGGCCTTCATCTTGCCGGCGGCGATGTACTCGGCGAACTCGCTGTAGCCGCTGCCGCCGATGGTGACGTTGCCGCCCAGGATGGCGGCGGTGGCCTCACCGCCTCCGCGGAAGGCCACGTAGTTGATCTTCGAGGGGTCGGCACCGACCTTCTGCGCGATCATGGCCGCGGCGATGTGCTCGGTGGAGCCGCGCGAACCGCCGCCCCACTTCACGCTGCCCGGGTCCTTCTTGAGCTGGTCGACCACGTCCTTCATGGTCTTGAAGGGCGAGTTCGACGGCAGCACGAACACGTTGTATTCGGTGGTCAGGCGCGCGATGGGCGTGGCCTGCGACAGGTTGACCGGCGGCTTGCCGGTGATGATGCCGCCCAGCATGACCGAGCCCATGACCATCAGCGCGTTGGCGTCGCCCTTGGAGCCGTTGACGAACTGGGCCAGGCCCAGTGCGCCGGCGGCGCCGCCCTTGTTGTCGTAGGTGACGGTGTCGGCCACCTTGGCGTCGTTCAGCGCCTTGCCCAGCGCGCGGCCGGTGGTGTCCCAGCCGCCACCGGGGTTGGCCGGGATCATCATCTTGACGTTGGCGGCGGCCCGGGCGGACAGTGGAAGGGCCCCGGCGGCGGCCAGCGCGGCCAAGGACTTCAAAAAGGTATCGCGACGCATTGTTGTCTCCTGAGACTGGAAGGAACTTGAAAGGAACCTGACTTGAACCTGAGTATCATGCGCCGCCCCGCTGTCAGTTGGCTGTCCGCCAGACTGGGGAAAACACCGAAATCCCCCTACCCGTTTCCCGCATGAAGCTGCTGCTGGTCGAAGACGACCCCTCGATGCAAATCACCCTGCAGCGCACCCTCGGGCGCCGGCGGATCGACGTGCGCGTCTGCGGCGACGGGGCACTGGCCGTGGCCCAGTGGCACGCCATCGAGCCCGACGTGGTGGCGCTCGACCTGAGCCTGCCCAACCTCGACGGCCTGCAGGTGCTGGCACAGGCCCGGGCCGAGGGCCTGCGCACGCCGGTGCTGCTGCTCACGGCGCGCGGCACGGTGGGCGACCGCATCGTCGGCCTGAACGCGGGCGCGACGACTACCTGCCCAAGCCCTTCGACCTGGACGAGCTGGAGGCGCGTATTCGCGCGCTGCGCCGCCGCAGCCATGGCGTGGCCACCGACATGGGGCTGAACCCGCAGGAGATCGGCGGGCTGCGCTTCGAGCCCGACAACGGCGCCATCTACAACCGCGCCGACCTGCTCGAGCTCACGCCGCGCGAACTGGCGCTGATGAAGGCGCTGATGATGAAACCCGGCCACGCCGTGACCAAGGAGCGCCTGTTCGAGCTGGTGTTCCCCGGCGAGACCGAGGTGCAGTACGAGGCCATCGAGGTGGTGGTGTACCGGCTGCGAAAGAAGCTCGCGGGCACCGGCGCCGTGCTGATGACCATGCGCGGGCTCGGCTACTTGCTGCGCCCGGAAACATGATTCACCCCCAGGCTCCGCGCACTTCGTGTCGCTTCGCCCACCCCCTTGCAGGGGGCAACGCCTGCGGCCCGGCAAAGCCGGTTCCGCGGCGTTCCCCGACCTGCAAGCCATTTCGATGAGCCGCGCGATCTCGCTTCGCGCCAGGCTGCTGCTCGGCATCCTCGCGCCGATTGCCGTGTTCATCGTGATCAACAGCGTGAGCCTGTACCGCCAGAGCTTGGCCGCGGCCACCACGGCCTACGACCGCACCTTGCTCGCGTCGGCCAAGACCATCGGCGAGCAGCTCGACGTGGAGGGCTACGACGAGATGGCGCAGCTGCGCGCGATCGTGCCCTACTCCGCGCTCGAGCCTTCGAGGCCGACAACCGCAGCCGGCTGTTCTACCGGGTGTCGGCGCTCGACGGCGAAATGATCTCGGGCTTTGCCGAGCTGCCGTTCTGGCGCGGCCGCATTCCCGACCGCAGCGCCTACGCGGCGCTGGTCGATTTCTACGACGCGCAATTCCGCAACCAGCCGGTGCGCGTGGCGGTGCTGCTGCAGCCGGTGGCCAGCGCGCGAGGCCGTGGCATGGCGGTGGTGCAGGTGGCCGAGACGCTGGAGATTCGCGAGACGCTGGCGCGCAAGCTGCTGCTCGACACGCTGTGGCGCCAGTTCCTGCTGATGGGCGTGATCGCGCTGGCCACGCTGTTCGTGGTGCAGCGCGCGACGCGGCCGGTGCGCGAGCTGGGCGAAGCCATCGAGAAGCGCGCGGCCGACGACCTCTCGCCCATCGACGCGCCCGATGCCCCGCGCGAGCTGCGCCCGCTGATCGACGCCACCACCGAAGTCATGGGCCGGCTGCAGCGGCTGCTCGACCACCAGAAGCGCTTTGTGCGCGACAGCGCGCACCAGCTGCGCACGCCGCTCGCGGTGCTCAAGGCGCAGGTGCAGTCGGCACGGCGCGGCGACGTGGCGCCCGAACAGGCGCTGGGCGAAATCAGCCAGACCGTGGAGCGCGCGACCACGCTGGCCAACCAGATGCTGTCGCTGGCCAAGGTGGAGCAGTTGCGCCAGCAGCCGGAGTCGGTGGCGCTCGACCTGGGCGCCATCGCACGGCAGATCGCGCTCGACCTGTCGCCGCTGGTGGCCGACAAGGCGCTGGACTTCGAGCTGGCCATCGACGCGCCGGTGGTGGTGCGCGCGCACCAGTGGATGCTGCAGGAGCTCACGCGCAACCTGCTGCACAACGCCATCAAGCAAAGCCCGGCGGGCGCGGCCCTGTCGGTGTCGGTGCGCGCCGAGGGCGGCGAGGCCGTGCTCACCGTGCGCGACGACGGCCCGGGCATTTCGCCCGAATTGCGGCAGCGGCTGTTCGCGCCTTTTTCCGCCGGCAGCGCGTCAAGCGGCTCGGGGCTGGGGTTGGCGATCTGCCGCGAGATCGTGCTGGCGCTGGATGGGCGCATCGCGCTGGACAACCGTGTCGCGCCCGCCACGCCGGACGGCGCCGCGCGGATGATCGGGCTCGACGCCGTGGTGCATCTGCCGCTGTGGCGGCACAATTCCTGATATCCACTCGCAATATCCATGGAACGTCTGCGCATCGACAAATGGCTCTGGGCCGCCCGCTTCTTCAAGACGCGCTCGCTGGCCGCGGAAGAAATCGGCAAGAACCGCGTGCAGGTGAACGGCGACATCGCCAAGGCCTCGCGCGAGGTCAAGGCCGGCGACACCGTGACGATGCGCCAGGGCGCTCAGACGCGGACCGTGACGGTGCGCGGCGTCAGCGGCCAGCGCGGCCCGGCGCCGGTGGCGCAGCTGCTGTACGAGGAAACCGCCGAGAGCATTGCCGCCCAGGTCGCGATGCGCGAGCTGCGCCGCATGGGCAGCGAGCCGGCCCTGGCCATCGAGCAGGGCCGCCCCACCAAGCGCGACCGCCGCGAGCTCGACGGCGCGGTGCGGCATGCCGAATGGGACAACCGCTGGAGCGCCTCGCTGGACCCGGAAGAGCCTGAACGCTGAGGGCCGATCGCCGACTGCCGATCGCTTACCCTGTGGGCCTTCCTACTTCTTCGAGGAGTTCCACTGCATGGCCAGCTTCAAGAAATACCGCGTCGGCGACAAGTTCAAGCTCTCTCACATCGACCCCGACGACACGCCTTTTTGCGAGGGCGACGAAGCCTCGCAGCGCGCGGAAGTCGATGCGCTCGCCGTCGAGCTCGACGAACTGCAAGACCTGCTGCATGCCGAAGGCAAGCGCAAGCTGCTGCTGGTGCTGCAGGGGCTGGACACCAGCGGCAAGGACGGCACGGTGCGTTGGGTGTTCTCGCGCACCTCGCCGCTCGGCGTGCGCGTGACGGCCTTCAAGGCACCCAACGACGAAGAGCGCGCGCACGACTACCTCTGGCGCTGCCATGCCGCCGTGCCGCGCACCGGCGAGATCATGGTGTGGAACCGCAGCCACTACGAAGACGTGCTGGTGCCCGTGGTCGAAGGCTGGATCGACAAGGCCGAGGCCAAGCGCCGCTACGCGCAGATCAACGACTTCGAACGGCTCTTGACCGAGACCGGCACGGTGGTCATCAAGTGCATGCTGCACATCGACAAGGACGAGCAGCGCGAGCGCCTGCAGGCGCGCATCGACACGCCCGGCAAGCAGTGGAAGTTCAGCATGGACGACCTCGCGGTGCGCGGCAAGTGGAGCGCCTACCAGCAGGCCTACCAGAGCGCGCTCGCCGCCACCTCGACGGACCACGCGCCGTGGCACGTGATACCCGCCAACAGCAAGCGGCACCGCAACGTGATGATCGCGCAGCTGCTGGTGAAGACGCTGCGGCAGATGAAGCTCAAGGCACCGCCGCCCGATCCGGCGCTCAAGGGCATGATCATCAAGTGATGCGCGTCACGGCCGGGGGAAGCGGCCTTTCGTGTCGCTTTTGTAAAGTGCCATTTCGCCTACGCGAGCGGCCTGGGGCCCACCACTAAGCTGGCTTCCGCACCGATCGCGGTGCAACAACCAGAAGGACTCCAACATGAAAAAAACAATCTTCGTTCTTGCCGCCTGCCTGCTCGCATCCACCGCCGCGCTGGCCCAGCCGGGACCGCGCGGCCCGGGCCCCGGATATGACCGTGGGCACCACCGCCCGCACAAGGTGTGGGTGCCGGCGCACCGCGAGCACGGCCGCATGGTGCGCGGCCACTACGTCTGGCGCTGACGCCGGCGGCTGAACAAACTCAGGAGCGGCGGATCAGCGCCTGTGCGAGCACGCGGCACTTGCCGAACTCGCAGCGCACCGCCCAGGTGGCGCCGTTGTCGCAAGGCACGTTGTAGGTTTCGTAGCCCGGGCCCTTGGCCGTGAGTTCGGCGCGCGGCTGCAGGTTGCAGCGGCCGGCCTTGGCCAGGGTCTCGACGTTGTATGTGTCGACACCAGTGCGGCGCGGCTTCATCAGCACCACGCTCGGGTTGAAGTTGTTGTCGCCGTAGAAGGTGTCGCGCACGCCTTCGTCGAGGTTGCGATAGCCGCGCTTGGCCAAGCAATGCACGACGGCGATCTGCTGGTGCTCGGCAATGAGGCTGGCCGAGGGCTGCCCCGCGAAGTCGACGGCAGCCGAGCCGAAGCCCCCCACCGCGACGCCGCTCGCCAGGCCCTGGCTGTACCAGGTGACGAGCCCCAGCCCGATGGCGGCCCACATCGCATCGGGGTTGGCTTGGCTGCGCGCGGTGATGCGCGTGGCGGTCTCACGGCAAGCGGCCACGTCGGCGGCGTAGCGCGCCTTGTCGACGCCCTCCATGGCGACCTTCGGCACATAGGAGAGGCCGGTCCCGTTCCGGGTTCGGTCGGCGTCACCGGCTGGCTCACACAGCCAGCCAATGCGACAGCAACGGCCGCAATGCTCAGCAGGAACTTCATGCAATCCCTCGTCTTCTTCGCGATAGTTGCGGGGATTTAACCATACATATAGTTACTCTTGAATCGCCTTGTCGCGAATGCACGACGCCCAGGATTTGCGACGATGCACCGAACGCATCACCGCCCCGCCCATGAAGATCGAGACCGTCGCCAAGTTCCTTTTCACGCTCATCAGCATCGGGGTGCTCGCGTTGAGCGGCTATCTCCTCTATGGCAAGCTGAAGTTCATCATGTCGGCCGAGCGGGTGCAGGGCCAGGTGATCGACCTGCAGCACGTGCGCAGCACCAACAAGAACAACACCGAGGGCACCTGGCGGCCGGTGGTGCGCTTCCGGGCGCGTCCGGGGCGCTGATCGACTTCACCACCTCGAGCAGCAGCGGCACGCCGCGCTACGAGACAGGCGAGAGCATCCAGGTGTTCTTCCAGCCCTCGGACCCGGCCGACGCCCTGCTCGACGACCCGTTCGAGCTGTGGGGCGGCCCGGCGATGGCCGGCATCATCGGCGCCGTCTTCTCGCTGTTCGCCTGGTTCCTGTGGCGGATCGGGCGCGACGAGAAAACGCAGGCCTGAGCATGGCGCCTTTCATCGGAAAGCGCCGCCGCGCGCGACGCCTGCTGGCCGCCGCCGGCCTTCTTGCCGCGCAGGCGGCCATGTCCGCGGCCGCCCAGACCGCGCCGGCGGACCTGGCGCAGAAGAACGGCTGCATGTCCTGCCACGGCCTCGTCCACAAGCAGGTGGGCCCGGGCTTCGCGCAGATCGCCGAACGCTACCGCAACGACAGTGAAGCGCCCGCGCGCCTGGCCGGCAGGATCCGCGGCGGCAGCGTGGGCAACTGGGGCCGCGTCATCATGCCGCGCCAGCCCCAGGTGTCCGAAGCCGAGGCACAGGCGCTGGCGCGGTGGGTGCTGTCCCGGCCCGCGACACACTGACACGCGGCCGCCCGCCTCCTGCGGGGAAGACCCGCAGAACGCCGGATTGGTAACAAAGAGCGAAAATGGGTTACATACTGGGTGCGTCAATTTTTGGACGCGCCCTCCCGAACCGCCTTGAATTCCCGTCCCGCGCCTTTCTTCGCCAATGTGGTGCTCGTCCTGTCGATGACGCTGCTTGCCGTGATCGGCGCCTTCTTCGGCGGAACCGCCGGCCTGCAGCAGTCCCACGCGGCGCTGCACCTGCGGCAGGCCGACTGGCAGGCCCAGGACTCCTCGGGGTTCAGCACGCCGCCCATGCACCGGGACAGCCGCGACCTGCCCGACGACTGGCGTCCGGTCGAGCTGCCGCTGGCCATGCCCATCGCGCTGCTGCGCCAGGCCGACACCGATGCCGCCGTCGGCACTACCACCACCAGCAACGCGGCCACGCCTCGCGCCTTCCGGGCGACCCGCACGACCTGGCTGCGGGTCTCCACGCGCGACCTGCCGCCCTCGTCCGGGCCGCTGGCGCTGTATGGCGCCCGCATCAAGACCGATGGCACCATCGCCGTGTATGCCGACGGCCGCCTGGTGCATCGCGCGCAGCAACTGGGCCCGCTGTGGAACAGCACCCGCACCCCGCTGTGGGTCGAACTCGACAAGCACACCGACGGCACGCCGCCGCACGAGATCCTCATCCGCCTGGAGCACTCCCGCAACACGCAGGTGGCGGTGTCGTCGCTGTGGGTCGGACCCGTCGAGGCGCTGCGAGGCCGCCACGGCCTGCGCCAATGGCTGCAGCAGGAGCTGCCCGCGATGCTCAGCGCCGCCTTCATGGCGGTGGGCGTGTTCGCGCTGTTCGTGTGGTTCAGGCGGCGCGACGAGACCGGCTATTTGCTGTTCTTCAATCTCTCGGCCACGTCCTTCATGCGGGGCCTGCATTTCTACGTGGGCCAGCCGGTCGCCAACGACTGGTTTGCCTGGCTGACCGTCAACTCGCTGTTCTGGTTGGTGCTGGTGGTGCATTTCTTTTTGCGGCAGTTGCACCAGCGGCGGCTCAAGTGGCTGACGCATGCCGTGGTGGCAGCCACCGCCGCCATCGGCGTGCTGACCCTGCCCGGCCTGAACCTGGTGCAGAACACGCCCCGCGTGACGCCGTTGATCTACGCGGTCGCGGCCCTCATGGGCACCGCCGTCTGCCTGGTCGGCGGCATCAGCGCATGGCGCCGCTCCACCGAGGGCCGGCTGGTGGCGGTCGGCATCGGTATCTGCGTGCTGCTGGGCATGACCGACTGGCTGCTGCAGAACAACTTCATCAGCCCGAGTTGGTACCTTGGCGCGTACACCAACGCCGTGACCTTCAGCGTGTTCGGCGCGCTGATGTACCGGCGCTACATGCACGCCATCGGCGCGGTGGAGCAGCTGAACGCGAGCCTCGCCGAACGGCTGCACAAGCGCGAGGCCGAGCTCGAACTCAGCCACCGGCGGCTGCGCGACATCGAGCGGCTGCAGACCATCAGCGACGAACGCCAGCGCCTGATGCAGGACATGCACGACGGGCTGGGCTCGTCGCTGGTCAGCGCGATCCGCTCGGTCGAAAGCGGCGGCATGAGCGACGAGAAGATCTCGCAGATTCTCAAGAGCTGCCTCGACGACCTGAAGCTGACGCTCGACTCGCTGGAGCCGGTCGAGGCCGACCTGCTGCTGCTGCTCGCGACCCTGCGCTACCGGCTGGCGCCGCGGCTCGAGGGCACGGGGGTGTCGCTGCGCTGGGAAGTGCGGGAGCTGCCCGCCCTGCCCTGGCTCGACCCGTCGAGCGCGCTGCACATCCTGCGCATCGTGCAGGAGAGCATCTCGAACATCCTGCGCCACACGCGGGCGACGGAAATCCGCGTGGAGACTGCGCTGCACGCCGACGGCGTGCGCGTGACGATCGAGGACAACGGGCAGGGTTTCGACGTCGACAAGGTGCTGGCCTCGCCGTCGGGGCGGGGCATGCAGAACCAGCGACGGCGCGCGGCGTCGATCCAGGGCGAGGTCAGTTGGGAGTCGCGGCCGAGCGGAACGCGGTTTGTGCTGTGGCTGCCGTTGGAGCGCGAGGCACGGGTCGCTGCGGCGTGAGGCCTTCGGGCGCCATGCCCTCTTCTCTCTTTAGAGCGCGGCCTCGATCTGGAGATCAGCGGTGAGCTCGCTCGCTACCAGTTTCAGGCCTCGAAGCAGCCCAAACAAAAAGCCCCTGTAGCTGGACAGCTACAGGGGCTTTTGTTTGGCGGAACCGGAGGGATTCGAACCCTCGATGAGGCTCTACACCCCATACTCCCTTAGCAGGGGAGCACCTTCGGCCACTCGGTCACAGTTCCTGAAAGAAGCCACGATTATGCCATTACTTAGGCGCTCGGTTGATCCAGATCGAAGGCTTTATGCAATGCGCGCACTGCAAGTTCCATATATTTTTCATCGATCACGACCGAGGTCTTGATTTCGCTGGTCGAGATCATCTGGATGTTGATGCCCTCTTCGCTCAACACGCGGAACATCTTGCTCGCGACGCCCACATGGCTGCGCATGCCGATGCCCACGATGCTGACCTTGCAGATCTTGGTGTCGCCCACGATCTCGGTCGCGCCCAGCGAAGGCATGACCTTCGACTGCAGCAGGTCGACCGTCTTCGCGTATTCGTTGCGATGCACGGTGAAGCTGAAGTCGGTCTTGCCGTCCTTGCTGAGGTTCTGGATGATCACGTCGACTTCGATGTTGGCGTCCGCCACGGCACCGAGGATGTGATACGCGATGCCCGGCTTGTCGGGGACGCCGAGCACCGAGATCTTGGCTTCGTCGCGGTTGAATGCGATGCCGGATACGACGGCTTGTTCCATGTTTTCGTCTTCCTCGAAAGTGATCAGCGTGCCGGACTTGGCCTCTTCATTGATGTCGATGTCCCACGGCGTGAAGCTCGAAAGCACGCGCAGCGGCACCTTGTACTTGCCGGCGAATTCCACCGAGCGGATTTGCAGGACCTTGGAGCCCAGGCTCGCCATTTCGAGCATCTCTTCGAAGCTCACGGTGGTGAGGCGACGCGCATCGGGCTCGACGCGCGGGTCGGTCGTGTAGACGCCGTCGACGTCGGTGTAGATCAGGCACTCGTTCGCCTTCATGGCCGCGGCAATGGCCACGGCCGAGGTGTCGCTGCCGCCACGGCCGAGCGTGGTGATGTTGCCCGCGTCGTCCACGCCCTGGAAGCCGGTGATGACCACCACCTTGCCGGCGTTCAGGTCGGCCATCACGCGTGCATCCTCGATGCTTTCGATGCGGGCCTTGGTGTACGAGTTGTCGGTGCGCACCGAGACCTGCCAGCCCGCGTAGCTCACGGACTCGACGCCCTCGGCCTGCAACGCGATGGCCAGCAGCGCCGACGACGCCTGCTCGCCCGTCGCGGCCAGCATGTCGAGTTCGCGGCCGTGGGCCACGCCCGGTTTGCTGGGCGCCAGTTCCTTGGCCAGTCCGAGCAGGCGATTGGTCTCGCCGCTCATGGCACTCGGAACCACGATCATCTGGTGGCCGGCACGCGCCCACTTGGCGACGCGCTTGGCGACATTCTTGATGCGCTCGGTCGAGCCCATCGACGTACCGCCGTATTTGTGAACGATCAATGCCATGGATGAAATCAGAGAAAAGGAAAGGGCCGCTTGAAAGGCGGCGCCCTGCAAGCTGTCAGAGCAAAGTCTTCGGCGAGGGCGGGGCATTGTACCAATGCAGGAAATCGCCCTGCCGCTCGATGAATCCCGCGGCCACCTTCAGGTGGATCCGGTGGCCACGGGTGGTGCAGGCGCGCACCTGTCCGAGCAGCTGGTCGAGCTGCGCGGCGCTGGGCGCGCAACCGTGCGCCTGCATGAGCCAGTGGCGCAGCACGTTGGCCTGCCGGGCAGGCGACAGGGTCTGCAGCGTGGCGATGCGGGGCGGGCTGCCGGTCGTTTCCAGGTCTTGCGCGGCCAGCTCGCCCAGCAGTTCCTGCGCCTGCGCCGCGTGGCCGATGCTGCGCGCGAACGTGGCCCTGAATTGCGGAAAAGCCTGCTCCAGCGCGGGCAGCAGCACGGAGCGAATCCGGTTGCGCGTGTAGCGTGCATCGCCGTTGGTCGGGTCTTCGATCCACGGCAGGTCGCGGCCGGCCAGCCATTCGCGGATGTCCGCGCCAGGCACGGCCAGCAGCGGCCTGTGGATGTCGAGCCCGTTGCGCTTCGCATGGGGCGGCATCGAGGCCAAGCCCGGTAGCCCCGCGCCGCGCGAGAGCGCGAGCAACAGAGTTTCGATCTGGTCGTCCGCGTGGTGACCCAGCGCGATGGATTGAACAGCCGCGCCCTCCCCGCCTCCCCCGCCTTCGCGCGCCATCTCGGCGAACGCGCCGTAGCGGGCACGGCGGGCCGCGTCTTCCGGGCTGTCGCCCGGCGCATGCCGCGCATCGACGCGATGCACGCGCAGCGGCACCGCCAGACGCTCGCAAACGTCCCGGCAATGCCGCTCGAAATCGTCGCTGCAGCCTGCAGCCCGTGATGCACGTGAAAGGCGACCACCCGCTGCGGCCAGCGCGCCGCGCAGGCGGCCAGCAAGGCGGTGGAATCGGCACCACCGCTGAACCCCACCGCCAGCGGCCAATGCGCCGGCTCGAACGCGGCCATGGCGCGCTCGAAGGCGGAGTTCATGACAGAGACCGCGTTATCGGCCGTTACCTGCCGTTGTCGGCCTTGGTGTCGTTGAAACGGCCGTAGCTCTGCAGGCGCTCGTAGCGGCGCTCCAGCAATTCCTTCGGCTTCAGGTCGCTGACCTGGCGGAACGCATCGTTGAGCGCGCGCTTCAGGAAGGCGGCCATCTGGCGATGGTCGCGGTGCGCACCGCCGACGGGCTCGTTCACGATCTTGTCGACCAGGCCCAGCGCCTTGAGGCGGTGCGCGGTAATGCCCAACGCGTCGGCCGCTTCTTGCGCCTTGTCGCTGGTCTTCCACAGAATGGAAGCGCAGCCTTCGGGGCTGATGACCGAGTAGATCGAATACTGCAGCATCACCAGCTGGTCGCCGACCGAAATGGCCAGCGCGCCGCCGGAGCCGCCCTCGCCGATGATGGTGACGATGATCGGCACCTCGAGCTGCGCCATCTCGAAGATGTTGCGGCCGATGGCTTCCGACTGGCCGCGTTCCTCGGCGTCGATGCCGGGGTAAGCGCCGGGCGTGTCCACGAAGGTGAACACGGGCAGCTTGAACTTCTCGGCGGTCTTCATGAGGCGCAAGGCCTTGCGGTAGCCCTCGGGCTTGCTCATGCCGAAGTTGCGCGCAGTGCGCTCCTTCGTGTCGCGGCCCTTCTGGTGGCCCAGCACCATGCAGGGCACGCCGTTGAAGCGCGCCAGGCCGCCCACGATCGACAGGTCGTCCGAGAAATGCCGGTCGCCGTGCAGTTCGACGAAATCGGTGAAGATTTCGTTGACGTAGTCGAGCGTGTACGGACGCTCCGGATGCCGGGCGATCTTGGTGATCTGCCAGGGCGTCAGGTCGCTGTAGATGTCCTTGGTGAGCTGCTGGCTCTTCTTGCCGAGCTGGTCGATTTCTTCAGAAATGTCGACCGCCGATTCGGTCTGCACATAGCGCAGTTCTTCGATTTTTGTTTCGAGTTCAGCAATGGGCTGCTCGAAGTCGAGGAAGGTTCGTTTTGCCAACGTCTTCTCCTGTGTTCAATACGCAACTGGAACCGGGTCCAGCGATCGCCAAATATACCAAGTCGCCACGCTGCAATACGGGGCCCAGGCCACGGCGACGTCGCGGGCATCGCTGCGGCTCACCGGATCGCCCGAAAAATAATTCACGCTGATGCCGTTGAGCAGCCCCAGGTCGTCGACCGGGAGCACGTTCGGGCGCATCAGGTGGAAGATGAGGAACATCTCGGCCGTCCAGCGGCCGATGCCGCGAATGGCCACGAGTTCTTCGATGATGAGCTCGTCCGACATGTCCTTCCACGAATCGACATGCACCATGCCCGAGTCGAAGTGAAGCGCCAGGTCGACGAGGTACTCGATCTTGCGTGCCGACAGCCCGGCCGCGCGCATGTCGTCGACCTTGAGCTTGAGCACGTTGGCCGGCGTCAGCTTGCGCGGCAGCGCGGCGAACTTGTCCCACACCGACTGCGCGGCCTTCACCGAGATCTGCTGGCCGACCACGCTGCGCGCCAGCGTGGTGAAAGCGTCACCGCGCGACTCGAGGCAGGCGTCGCCGAACTCGGGATCAACCGCTTCATGACGCGGTCTTTCTTGGCCAGGTGCTTGCATGCCTCTTCCCAATAGTCCGGCGTATAGATCTGAACGCTGGTCTTCTTGGTGGCGGGCATGGGGTTCGTCGTTCCGTTCACTGCGCAGCCGCCCAGGTCGTTCCCGTGGGCGAATCCTTGAGCACGATGCCCTGCTCGAGGAGTTCCTGGCGAATGCGATCGGCTTCGGCGAAATTCTTCGCGGCCTTGGCGGCGGCTCGCTGCGCGATGCGGGCCTGGATGGCCGCGTCGTCGAGCGTGCTGCCGGCCTGCAAGAAGGCCCGCGGGTTGCCTTGCAGCAAGCCCAGCGAACCGGCCAGCGCCTTCAGCAGGCCGGCCGTTTCCGCGGACTTGGTGCGGTTGACCTCGCCGGCCAGCTCGAACAGCACGGCAATGGCTTCGGGCGTGCCGAAGTCTTCGTCCATGGCGGCCTTGAAGCGCGCGGCGTAGGGCTGCGTCCAGTCGATGGAGGCCACGTCGGCCGGCGCCACCAGGTCGAGCGCGGTGTACAGGCGCTTGAGCGAATTGCGGGCGTCGTCCAGGTGGGCGTCGCTGTAGTTCAGCGCGCTGCGGTAGTGCGTGCGCACCAGGAAGAAACGCAGGCTCTCGGCGTCGTACTTCTGCAGCACTTCGCGGATGGTGAAGAAGTTGCCCAGGCTCTTGGACATCTTCTCGTTGTCCACGCGCACGAAGCCGTTGTGCACCCAGAAGCGCGACAGCGGCTTGCCGTTGGCGCCTTCGCTCTGCGCAATTTCGTTCTCGTGGTGCGGGAACTGCAGGTCGGCGCCGCCGCCGTGGATGTCGAAGGTCTCGCCGAGGGTGGCGCAGCTCATGGCCGAGCACTCGATGTGCCAGCCCGGGCGGCCGGTGCCGTAGGCGCTTTCCCATTTGGCGTCGGCCGGCTCGGTGGGCTTGGCGGCCTTCCAGAGCACGAAGTCGAGCGGGTCCTGCTTGCCGTCGAGCACGGCCACGCGCTCGCCTGCGTGCAGCTCGTCGAGCGACTTGCCCGACAGCTTGCCGTAGCCCGGGAACTTGCGCACCGCGTAGTTCACGTCGCCGTTCTCGGAGCGGTAGGCCAGGCCCTTTTGCTCCAGCTTCTCGATGATGCCCAGCATCTGCGGCACGTATTCGGTGGCGCGCGGCTCGATGGTGGGCGGCTCGATGCCGAGCGCACCGATGTCCTCGTGCATGGCCGCGATCACTTCGTCGGTCAGCGCGCGGATGGTGATGCCGCGCTGCACCGCGCGGGCAATGATCTTGTCGTCGATGTCGGTGATGTTGCGCACGTAGGTCACGGCGTAGTCGCTGGCGCGCAACCAGCGCTGCACCACGTCGAACGCCATCATCATGCGGGCGTGGCCGATGTGGCAGAAATCGTAGACCGTCATGCCGCAGACGTACATGCGCACCTGTCCGGGTTGCAGGGGGGAGAATTCCTCCAATTCACGCGACAGCGTGTTGTAGATGCGCAGACTCATGAGATTCGGAAAGCGTCGCTTCGCGCACGTGCGGCACGGGCGAACGACGGTGTTTTTCAGGGTGACGGGGGCTGTGGTCGCGAGGGGTTGGACATGGCCCCTCGGCTACAATGCAACCTAGTATAAACGGCTGCTGCCGAGTATCTCCCGGGTGTTCCCCAAGCCCGCACTTCCCACTCCGAGGCTTCATGAAGCACGCCGCTTTCTCCAGAATCCCCCTTGTTTTCGCACTGCTGTTCGGCCTGTGGGGCGCCGCCGCGCACGCCAACGAATACGACGACGTGAACCTGCTGCTGCGCCAGGGCAAGCCGGCCGAGGCGCTGGCCAAGGCCGACACCTACATCGCCGGCAAGCCGCGCGACCCGCAGATGCGCTTCCTGCGCGGCGTGATCCTGACCGAGCAGAACAAGCAGGACGAGGCCATCGTCGCCTTCACCCAGCTCACGCAGGACTTCCCCGAGCTTTCGGAGCCCTACAACAACCTGGCCGCGCTCTACGCGTCGCAGAGCAAGTTCGACCAGGCGCGCACCGCGCTCGAGCAAGCCATCAAGCTCAATCCGAACTACGCCACGGCGCACGAGAACCTGGGCGACGTGTACGCCCGCCTCGCGGCCCAGGAATATGTGCGCGCCCAGCAATTCGCCAGCACCAATTCGAGCGTTGCGCCCAAGCTGTCGCTGATCCGCCAGATCTTCACCTCGAAGTCCGAAGCCGAAGCCGCCGCGCTGCCCGCCGCGCCGGTGGTCATCCGCAAGCCGGTCGGTCGCACCAGCAAGTAATCACGGCGACAGCCGGCCCGCGCGCGCCCCACGTGGCGCCCATCGTGTCGGCGCCGCCCTCCCCCTTTCGCACACGGAGCATCACTTGACGATCCACGCACTCTCCCGATTCAGCCGCCGCAGCGCCCTGGTGCTGGCCGCCGCCCTCACGCTCACCGCCACCGCGTATGCGCAAACGGCGGCAGCGCCGCGCGTCAAGCTCGCCACCTCGGCCGGCGACATCGTGGTCGAACTCGACGCCGCCAAGGCACCCAAGTCGGTCGACAACTTCCTGCAATACGTCAAGGACAAGCACTACGACGGCACGGTGTTCCACCGCGTCATCGACGGCTTCATGATCCAGGGCGGCGGCTTCACGGCCGACATGAAGCAAAAGCCCACGCGCGCACCCATTCCGCTGGAAGCCAGCAACGGCCTGAAGAACGACAAGTACACCATCGCGATGGCCCGCACCGGCAACCCCGACTCGGCCACTTCGCAGTTCTTCATCAACGTGAAGAACAACGACTCGCTGAACGCGCCCAACCCCGACGGCTACGGCTACACCGTGTTCGGCAAGGTCGTCGCCGGCACCGACGTGGTCGACAAGATCCGCGCCGTGCAGACCGGCAACAAGGGCGGCATGCAGAACGTGCCCGTCGAGCCCATCACCATCAAGTCCGCCACCGTGGTGGCGAAGTAATCCGTTTTCCGAAGAAGGAGTCCCTCATGAGCAACCCCCAAGTCGAACTGCACATCAAGAACTACGGCGTGATCACGCTTGAACTCGACGCCGCCAAGGCGCCGAAGTCGGTCGAGAACTTCGTCTCCTACGTGAAGAAGGGCCACTACGACAACACGGTGTTCCACCGCGTGATCCCCGGCTTCATGGTGCAAGGCGGCGGCTTCGAGCCCGGCATGACGCAAAAGCCCACCGGCGCCGAAATCGAGAACGAGGCCAACAACGGCCTGAAGAACAACAACTACACCGTGGCCATGGCCCGCACCAGCGCGCCGCACTCGGCCACCGCGCAGTTCTTCATCAACGTGTCGGACAACGGCTTCCTGAACCACACCGCGCCTTCGGCCCAGGGCTGGGGCTACGCCGTGTTCGGCAAGGTCATTGCCGGCACCGAAGTGGTCGACAAGATCAAGGCCGTGAAGACGGGCCGCAAGGGCTTCCATGACGACGTGCCCCTCGAAGACGTCGTGATCGAAAAGGCCGTCGTCACCGCCGAGTGACGGCCGGCAACGGGTGCTACGCGGCATGAACGACACGGCGCCAACCCCGGCTTTCGCAGAGCTGGTGGCGCCGCCCGCGTGGCGCACCGTCGACCTCATCTCCGACCTGCACCTGCAGGCCGGCGAGCCCGCCACCTTCGAGGCCTGGCGCGGCTACCTGCAGACCACGCCGGCCGATGCGCTGGTGATCCTCGGCGACCTGTTCGAAGTGTGGGTGGGCGACGATTCGGCCGCCCAGCCCGGCTTCGAGGCGCAGTGCGCCGAACTGCTGCGCAGCACGGCGCAGCGGCTGCCCGTGTACTTCATGCACGGCAACCGCGACTTTCTGGTCGGCTCCGCGCTCGCGGCGCAATGCGGCTTCACGCTGCTCGACGACCCCACCGTGCTGGTGCTGCACGGCCAGCGCTGGCTGCTGAGCCACGGGGACGCCCTGTGCCTCGAGGACACCGACTACCTCAAGTTTCGCGCCCAGGTGCGCACGCCCAGTTGGCAGGCCGCGTTTCTCGCGCGCCCGCTCCAAGAGCGCCGCGCGCTCGCGCGTTCGATGCGCGTGCAGAGCGAAGACCGCAAGCGCGACCCCTCGGTCGTCTGGGCCGATGTCGACACCGACGCGGCGCGCCAATGGCTGCAGCAGGCTCAGGCGCATGCGCTGATCCACGGCCACACGCACCGCCCCACCGATCACGACCTGGGCCAGGGCCTGCGCCGCATCGTGCTGAGCGACTGGGACGCCGCGGCCCACCCGCCGCGCGCGCAACTGCTCTGCCTTTCCGCGGCCGGCGCGCAGCGCGTCGACCTGCGCTAGCCGCGCCGCCGCCACCGATGTTCAAGTGGCTGCGCCGGTTGCGCGCCCTGCCCCCGATTCCCGAAGCCGCCTGGCAGGCCGTGCTCGCGCGCTACGCCTTCCTCGGCGACCGCCCCGCCGCCGACGTGCAGCGGCTTCGCAGCCTGACGGCCGAGTTCCTGCGCGACAAGGAATTCCACGGCACCCGGGGCTTCACCATCACCAACGAAGTGGCGCTGGCCATCGCGGCGCAGGCCGTGCTGCCGGTGCTGCACCTCAAGGGCGGGCTGGACTGGTACGACGATTTCGTCGGCATCGTGGTGCATCGCTCCGAGGTCGTGGCGCGGCGCAAGGTGGTCGACGACGCCCAGGTCGTGCACGAGTACAACGAAGTCGTGGCCGGCGAAGCCATGGACCGCGGCCCCGTGATGCTGAGCTGGGACGACGTGCTCGCCAGCAGCATCACGACCGGCGCGGCTACAACGTCGTGATCCACGAGTTCGCCCACAAGATCGACATGCGCAACGGCGACGCCAACGGCTGCCCGCCCCTGCCGCCCGGCTTCGGGGGGCGGCGCAACGCGCGCGAGGCTCGCGCCGCCTGGATGGCCGTCATGAAGGCCGCCTACGACGATTTCCGCGAGAAAACCATCCTGGCCGAACGCTTCGGCGCCGAGCCGCCATGGCTCGATGAATACGGGGCGACGTCGATCACCGAGTTCTTCGCGGTCGCCTGCGAGGCCTACTTCGTGAACCGTCCGAATTTCGGCCGGGATTTCCCCGAAGTGCTCGCGATCTTCGATGAATTCTTTCTGCCTAAACGCCCGTAAACCTTTATCCAGACTCATCCTTCAGCTATCCATTCGATAGCACTCCAGCCTTTACCATTGACAGGTTATCAACTTGCAAAAAAGGTAAACAACATGAGGGATTGGTTCTATCAACTCACGGGCAAAGCGTGGATCGCGCTGGTGTTCGGCATCGGCATCCTGGGCTGGGCGGGCTACGCGCAGTTCAAGGCCAACGCCGACACGCACGGCACGGCGGTGGAAGACCTGGTGGCCAAGAGCGGCACCATCGTCAGCGGCAGCGAGATCACCGAGACCACCAAGCGCCGCCGTGGCGGCAGCAGCACCCGTCACTACTTCGTGCTCGACGCCAAGCTGGCTGACGGCAGCACCGAGAAATGGCGCGTGGACTACGCGGTCGGCCGCAGCAAGCTGGAGCCGCTGATCGACGAAGCCGTCGACGTGCGCGTCGATCCTTCGGACAACAACCTGGTCTACGAGGTCAAGCTGAAGGGCCAGCCGGTGCTGTCGCTTGCCGACGTGCAGAAGATCATGGAGAACAAGGACAAGGCCGCGGCCTCGAGCGCCACCGACAAGGGCACGCTGATCGTCGGCGCCATCGCCCTGCTGCTGGGCATCGGCGGGCTGTTCATCCGGCGCCGCATTGCCAGCGGCTACGCGGCGGAACAAGCGGCCACGGTGCAGACGCCCGTGATCGGCGAGAAGGTCTGAGCGAACAGACGCACGCTCGCGCCCCAAAGAAAAAGACGCCCCGCGGGGCGTCTTTTTCATGGGCGCTTACCGACTCCAGCGGCAGGCTTACTTGCGCAGCAGCGCCTTCAGCGCGTTCTGCAGGCGACGTGCGCTCGAAGCGTCGTGCGCGGCGGCCAGCACCTTGCCGGCGTCCTGGCCCCAGGTCTGGGCCGGTGCTGGGTCGCCGCGCTTCGTCAGCAGCTTGAGCTGCAGCGCGCGGCGCGCGTCGAGCTGCTCGGCGGGTGTCGGCACTTCAGCGGCCATTTCGAGGCGCAGCAGCGCTTCGGCGGCATCGCCGGCGGCAGCCGACGGCGCCGAGCCGATGGCTTGCGACCAGCCGGTGCGCACCGCGGGCGAGACCGCGCGGCCGAGTTCCTGCACGCTGGGCAGCCGGGCGGCATCGCGCTGCTCCCAGGCGCCGAGCACCTGCGTCAGGGCTTCGCCGTGCGCCTGCGCGGCGAGCTTGCGCAGCGCCATGTCGGCGCGCTCGAGCGCTTCGCGCTGGGCGCGGAAAGCCGCGTCGCCCAGGCGCGGGCCACGGTCTTCGAAGCGCGGGGGACGGTCGCCGAAGCGGCCGCCGCCAGGTGCACCGCGATCGCCGCCACGGTCACCGCGCGAATCGGGACGCGGAGCGCCGCGATCG
>NZ_MOWM01000025.1 GCF_016082275.1 Variovorax sp. E3 | reverse complement strand
GCGAGATTCTTTTCGAAGTGCACAAGGCGTCGCATGCCGAACTGAAGGACCAGAATCACCGATTTTTCGAAGGACTGGAACTGCTCGATGAGGCGTTTGAAGAGAACGTGCCGGCGTACAGGATGCTGCTGGGCAGTTGAGGCTTTGTGGTGCGAAGGCGCGGTATCGCAATTCGCCTGAGATGCGAAAATCGGCGAACCTCGCAAGTACGGAAGCAAGGGTCGACGGAATAGCTGCGAAACGAACGACTGCTGAGGAGAGGACGCTACTTCCGCTATGGGTCCACTGCGGTCCTCCGACCTTGTCCGAAGCTGCCGGTCGTCACGCCAAAGCCAATAGATCCCCCTTCCACGCATTGTCTAGCCATGTCCACCGCTTCAGTCCCACGCCCCCAGTGCATCGCTTGCCTGCGTCCGCTCAGCGCTTGCATTTGCCGCTGGGTCGCGCCCACCGCCCACGAGGTGGAGGTAGTGGTTCTGCAGCACCCGCTGGAGGTACACCAGGCCAAAGGCAGTGCTCGCCTGCTGCACCTCAGCTTGGCGCACAGCCGCTTGGTGGTGGGTGAGGCATTTGCCGCGCCGGTCTGGCCGGTGGACGGCAAGCACACGCTGCTGCTGTACCCGGACGATCAGCAACAACATACCGCCCCGGACCTGCGGGTTCCACCCCCGCCACCGCCCGAGTGGTCGCAAGCCCCGTCGCGCCTGCGCCTGGTCGTGCTGGACGGCACCTGGCGCAAAAGCCGAAAGATGCTCTACCAAAGCCCGCCACTGCAACAGTTGCCCCGCTTGGCCCTGCGCAACCTGCCGCCTTCGCACTACCGTATCCGCAAAGCCCATGGGCCCGACCAACTGTCCACGCTGGAGGCGACCTGCTACGCCTTGTGCCAACTGGAAGGCGATGCGGCGCGGTTCCAGCCCTTGCTGGATACCTTCGACGGGTTTGTAGAGTACTTGGAGCAGGCTGGCGGGCAACCTGACAAGTCCTGCCCTCAATCACGGGCTCCGGGGTTCATTTAAGTCCGAGGCGGGGCGCGAAACCGAACTTTGAATACGTATGACGGCGCCGGCACACAGGTCAGCACGTCACTTGAGAGATGCGTGCGGATGAAGTTGCGTAGGCCGGTTCGGGGGCAATATCGTGTCTACACGAATGTCCGCACAGCGCCAGATTGCGGTCCTCTGTCTGGATATCGGCCGACTATTCTTTGCCATCATTAGACGGTCAAGTCCAAACCAAGCATCTTGCCAAGGCCGAAGGCGAGGAGCGCGACGCCCAGGAGCGATAGCACGAAGACTGCGGCCACCTTGCCGCTCGCGCGTAGCACTGCGCTCTGCTTCTCCTGCCCCTTCCTCTTCTTCCCTTGCTCATAGTGCCACTTGACGGCGAAGAACATGCCCGTGCCGAACACGAGAACCTTGAACGCGACAAAGACTATAGGGACCCAATCGATCATTCCGAGTATTTCCTGGTTATCGGCGCGGTCGCGCCCTGAACAAACGCCCGCGCAGAGTTATCGGGCCTTGTCCCGCGAGACCATCAATTCACGCGCTTCCACAAGCAGCGGTTTCACCGCCTCGAAGGTCTTCGCGCTCGGGTTGATCACGCTCACCCAATACATCTTCCCGTATGCCGAATGCGGCATCAGCCGGTCGAGCGCAGCGAAGTCGATACCAGCCTCTTCCTGCTCGCCGAACAGCGCATGAAAAGTCTCCTTGCCCACGCCCACGTTGAGACGAAAAACCCCCGGGCGGTTCAGGTTCGACGCGCTGTCGAAATCGCTGTCCTTCGTGACGATGGTGGCAAAGGGAAACTTGTTGTCCGCGCCATGAAAGAAGAAGGTGTTGTCGTCGGCAACTTCAAAGTGGCCGCCGCCGAGCGAGTCGATGATGTGTTGGGTGATGTCGTCTTCAGTCATTCATTCGTTCATTCATTCACTCAGGGCTTCCAGCGGCGCAGCCCCAGTTCTTCGGCCAGTTGCCGGTAGGCCTTGATCTGCGCCTGCACGTAGTCGTCGAGCGCGGCGCCGGTGAGGGCGAAAGGATAAAGGTTGTGCTGCTCGCGCAAGGCGGCATAACCCGGCGCGGCGCTGGCTTCGCGAAAGGCCGTGGCCCAGGCGCGCACGGCCGCCTCGGGCACGTCCGCACTCAGGTACAGGCCGCGCACGGTCGGCCATACCAGGTCGACGCCTTGCTCGCGCGCGGTCGGCACGCCGGTGAGCGCGCCGCCCAGCCGCTGCTCCGACAGCACCGCCAGCAGCCGCACGGCCGTGCCGCCGGCAATGGCCTGCAGCGCCTCGGCCGCATCGCCCGAAAAGGCGTCGACATGCTTGCCCTGCAGCGCGGTGAGCGCGTCGCCGCCGCCTTCGAACGCGACGAAACGCATCGCCTTGTGGTCGCGCCCGGCCGCACGCACCAGCAGCGCGGCCTTCACCCAGTCCTGGCTGCCGACGGTGCCGCCCGCGCCGAAGGCGATGCGCGACGGGTCTTGCCGCAGCGCGGCGACCAGGTCTTGTAGGCGCTTGTAGGGCGAATCGCGGTGCACGGCGATCACGCCGTAGTCGGTGCCGAGCGTGGCGATCCAGCGCACGGCCGACGGCGCGTGCGGGCCGAAGCGGCCCTGCGCCAGGTTGAGCAGCGAGCCGCTGGAGAACGCGACCAGCGTGCCCGGTCCGCCGAGCTTGCCCGTGGCGATGCGGTCGAACGCGACGGCGCCGATGCCGCCCGGCAGGTAGCGCTGGCCCAGCGGCGGGCGCGCGGGGCGCACGGCCTGCAGCGCGTCGCGGGCCAGCGCGCAGGTCAGCGCGAAGCCGCCGCCGGCCTTGGCGGGGATCACGCAGTCGGCGGCTTCTTCCGAAGGGTCGCCCGGCGCGGCCATCGCGTGCAGGCTCAGGGGCATCAGCGACGCAGACAGGGCGCGCAATGCGTGGCGGCGGGTGGTGGAGAAGGGCGGCATGGGCAAGGGGCATCGCCCGTCAGGCCGCAGCCGGTCGGGGCCACCAGATGATCGCATGCAGGCCGCGGCCCACCTCTTTCGCTTCGAGCCGCAGCTCGCCCTGGTGCCGCTGCGCGATGGAGCGCGCAATGGCCAGCCCGAGCCCGAAGCCGCCCTTGCCGCGCGCGCGCCGCGCCGAAAGCGCTGGCCCAATGCGGCACGTTCCTTATCGCTGAGGCCGGGTCCGTCGTCCTCGACATTGAGGCTCCAGCCCGCCGCATCGCCCGCGGCGAACAGCGTGATCGTGCCTTCGGCCGGCGTGTAGGCGACGGCGTTGGTCACGAGGTTGCTCAGGGCCTCGCGCATCAGCCCCCGGTCCGCCACGGCCAGGAACTCCGGCGTGGGCGAGTGGATGCCCAGGTCGATGCGCTTGGCGCGCGCCAGCGGCAGCAGGTCGAGCGCCACCTCGCGCAGCAGCGCCGCCATGTCGAACGGCGCGGGCTCGACCGACACCGTGTCGCTGCGCCCGAGCGCCAGCAGCTGCTGCGCGCTGCGGGTGGCGCGGCCGATTTCGGTACCCAGCGCGTCGAGCGCGAGCTGAATTTGCGCCGGGTCTTGCTCGCGTCGCGCATAGTCGGCCTGCATCTGCAGCGTGGTGAGGTGCGTGCGCAGCTGGTGCGAGGCGTCGTCCAGGAACTGCGCTGCTGCGTCACCAGGTCTTGCGTGCGCGACATCTGCTGGTTCACCGCCGCCACCAGCGGGCGCACCTCGGCGGGCAGGTCGGCTTCGGCGATGCGCGTCAGGTCGTCGGGCGTGCGCGCCTGCACCTCGCGCGCCAGCCGCGACAGCGGGCGCAGCGCCGCCGCCAGCGCAATGGCGGTGCCGCACAGCAGCATCGCCAGCACCAGCCCGTCGCGCAGTGCCGCGCTGCGCACGAAGCGCGCGCTGAACTCCTGCCGCGAGCGCGTGCTTTCCCCCACCTGGATCAGCACGCTGCGCCCGGTGCTGCCGGCGGGCGCGCGGTCGAGGTCGCGGCGGTAGGCCGCGAGCCGCACGGCCTCGCCGAAGTAGGTCGCGTCGTAGAAGGCCGGCACGCCCATCGCGAGTTCGGCCGGCGGCGCGGGCAGGTCGGCGCTGCCCAGCTCGACCAGCCCGTCGGAGGTCGACACCCGAAAGAACACCTGCCCGCTCGCCGTGAGCTCGAAGAACTCGAACATCGTGTACGGCAGCTCGACCGACAGCCCGCCCGATGCCGTCGAGATGTTCGCGTCGATGGACTTGAGCGCGCCCAGCAGCGAGCGGTCGTAGGCCGCGTTGGCGGCGGCCAGCGCGTCGTGCCGCGTCATCCACAGCTCCAGGCCGGTCACGACCAGCAGCGCGGGGAACAGCAGCAGCGCCAGGCGCTGCCACAGGCTCGCGCGCTTCAGCCGTTCGCCCAGGCGCGAAGTCGCGTTCACTCAGTCCGCTTCCAGCACGTAGCCCAGGCCGCGCAGCGTGACGATGCGCACGCCGCTGCCGTCGAGCCGCTTGCGCAGCCGGTAGACGAGCACCTCGACCGCCTCGGGGTGCACCTCTTCGTCGTCGGAGAACACGCGGTCGAGAATCTGCTGCTTCGACAGCGGCTCGCCGCTGCGCTGCACCAGCGCGCGCAGCACGGCCAGCTCGCGCGGCGACAGGGCCAGCGCCTCGCCGTTCAGCGTGAAGTGGCGGCGCGCGCTGTCGTACACCAGCGGGCCGCAGGCCAGGCGCGGATGCTCCACACCTCGCGCGCGGCGCACCAGCGCATGCAGCCGCGCCTCGAGCTCGGCCAGCGCAAAGGGCTTGGCCAGAAAATCATCGGCGCCCGCGTGAGCGAGGCCACGCGTTCGTTCAGCGAGTCGCGCGCCGTGAGGATCAGCGCCGGCAGCCGCTGGTCGCGCTCGCGCAGGCGTTGCAGCACCGTGTGCCCATCGAGCCCGGGCAGGCCCAGGTCGAGCACTAGCGCGTCGTGGTCGCGTTGCTGCAGGGCCCGGTCGGCCAGTCGCCCGTCGTCCACCCATTCGACCTGGATGCCGGCGTGCTCCAGCGCCTTGCAGAGCCAGGTGCCCAGGGTGTGTTCGTCTTCGGCCAACAGGATGCGCATGGCGCGATGCTAGGGCCTGCGCCGCTCAGTCCGGCTTGATGTTTGCCCTTGCGATCACCTTTTGCCAGCGGGTTTGCTCCGCGGCAATGAACTGCGTGAACTGCTCGGGCGTGCCGCCCACGGCTTCGGCCGCGTCGGCGGTCAGGCGTTGCATCGAGTCGGGCGACTTCACGGCCTTCATGGTCTCGGCCGAGAGCTTGGCCAGGTTCGCGGGCGTGATGTTGGCGGGCGCCAGCATGCCGTACCACTGCGTCATCTCGAAGCCGGGAAAGCCTTGCTCGGCCACGGTCGGCACGTCGGGCAACTGCGGCAGGCGCTTGGCCGAGCCGGTCGCGATGCAGCGCAGCTTGCCCGCCTTGATGAACGGAATGATCGCCGCCGCGCCGATGGCCGATGCGTCGAGCCGGCCCGAGAGCAGGTCGGTCACCATCGGGCCGGTGCCGCGGTAGGGCACGTGCAGCATGAACACGTCGGCCGTCATCTTCAGATACTCGAAGGCCAGGTGGCCCGCGCTGCCGTTGCCGGCCGAGCCGTAGCTGAGCTTGCCCGGCTTCGACTTGGCATATGCGATGAACTCCTTGAGGTTCTTGGCCGGCACGTCGGGGTGCACCACGTACAGGCTGGGCACCTTGGCCAGCAGGCTCACGGGCTTGAAGTCCTTGTTCGCGTCGTAGGGCAGCTTGGCGAAGATGTACGGGTTCACGGCCAGCGTGCCGATGTGGCCCAGGATGATCGTGTGCTGGTCGGTGGCGCGCGCCACTTCGCTCATGGCGATGTTGCCGGCCGCGCCCGGCTTGTTGTCGACGAACACGCTCTGGCCCAGGGTGCGCGAAAGCTCGGCGGCGGTCGAGCGCGCAACGATTTCGGAGCTGCCGCCGGGCGCAAAGGGCACCACGAAGCGGATGGACTTGCTGGGCCACGTGTCCTGGGCCGAAGCCAGCGAGGGCAGCAGGCCGCCAAGGGCGAGGGCGCCGCCGGCTTGCAGCCAGTGGCGGCGGTTCAGTGCGGCATCGTTCGGGAACAGGTCGGACATGGGCTTGTGTCTCCAGCGCTTTTGGATTGAAAGCGCGCATGGTGCCCGGCGGATGCTGTCGGAATGCTGTCAGCGCGGCGCCTTGGGGCGCCCGGCCTATTTGTTAACTTACGTTACATTCGCGGAATAAAACCGAGGGAGAGGGAGCCCCATGAACGACACGGCCCGCGTTTTTCTGGACTGCTATGCGCAAGGCACCGAGCCCGAGGGCGGGTGGACCTTCGGCAAGGCCTTGAACCAGGCCCGGCTCGATCACTCGCCCGCCAGCCTGGAGCGCGTGAACATGCTGCTCGACCAGATCAACGCCAAGGTCAAGCCCGAGCGCGAGGCCTTCCTGGCGACGCCGGGCGGGCGCAACTTCTGCGCCTTGCTGGCGTACTACCTCGTGGCCTACGTGGCGAAGAAATCGGGTGCGCGCATCGACTGGCACGACCTGGCGTCGGCGCAGCAGGTGCTCGGGCCGGCGCAACCGCTTCCGCAAGGATCGCTCTCGCGCCTGGTGGCCATTGCGGACGACGTCGGCGTGGCGCTGCTGCCGCTGGGCTGGGTCGAGGACAAGCTCTTCGGCCAAGGCGGTGCGCCCGCGTGCGCGGACTACGTGGCGGGCATCGGCGCGCAGCTCGACCATGCCGGGCCTGTGGCATGGGCCGCCGCCGTGCGCTCGCTCGGCTTTCTTGCCTCGTATGCGATGTTCATGGTGTCCGAAGGGGCCGACCTGGTGCCGACGGTGCTGCGGCCCGACCCCGACGGCGCGGGCTCGACCTTCACGGCCATCGTCGACGACACGGCCGACGGCGCGCTCCGGCGCGGCCGTGCCGCCTTGCGCGAAGACGAAGGCGGGGGCGGGGGCGGGGGCGGGCCCCGCCACGCCGCCTTCGCCTGCGAGGCCAGCGTGACGCTGCCGGGCGGGCGCACCGACGCCATCGTGATCGAGCTGTGCAGCCACGGCGACAAGCCGCTGGCCGTGACCGTGGTGTTTCCGTTTCGCGCCGCGACCGATCCGCGTGGTTTTGCCATCTTCGCGCCTCAACTGATCGAGGGTACGGTGCCGGCCGAGGCCGAGGGGCTGTTCAACCGCGCGCTGGAAGCCGGCATCCAGGGCTTCAACTGGCCCTCGGGTTCATGGGCGCGCTACCGCGACGCGGCGCAGGCCGACACTACGTCCGTCACGCCCGCCGCACTCGACGGGAAGGACGTGAACGACGAGCCACCCGCCCGGCAAGACAGCCAGGCCGCCCGCCAGGCACGCGCTGCCGCGGCGGCCGGCGACATGCGCGCGCTCACGCAGTTGGCGCGGATGCACCTGAGCGGCGAGGGCGTGGCCCGCGACGACGCCAAGGCCGTGGCGCTGTTCACGCAGGCGGCCGAGGCCGGGCTCGCGGACGCCCAGTACTTCCTGGCCATGTGCTATCAGGACGGCTGGGGCGTGGCGCAGGACTACGCCCACTGCGTGCATCTCTACACCCAGGCCGCCGCGCAGGAGCATGCCGCGTCGATCAACAACCTGGCCGACAAGTACGAGCACGGCCTGGGCGTGGCGCAAGACCTGGGCAAGGCGCTGGCGCTGTACCGCGAGGCGGCCGAGCAGAACGTCATCGCGGCCTGGTACAGCCTGGCCAACATGTACGCCGACGGGCGCGGCGTGGCACGCAACATGGAGCAGGCGGTGCGCTGGATGCGGCTGGCGGCGGAGCACGACTTTCTCGACGCCAAGGCGCGCCTGCGGGCCTTGCAGTCGGACTTGAACGCCGGCTTGCGCGCGCAAGGGGCCGCAGCGCTGCTGGACGCCGCGCGGCTCGACGCCGAGACCCTCTACGAGCTGGCCGGCCGCGTCTACGCGCCCGACATCGCCGAGTCTTTGCCGGTCGCGTTCCAGCTCTACCTGCATGCGGCGAACAAGGGGCATGCCGATGCACAGCTGCAAGTCGGGTTTCGCTACCGGCGCGGCCTTGGCGTGGCGGCCGACGTGCCGCACGCCATCCGTTGGTACCAACGGGCCATGGCTTCGGGCAGCCCCTATGCGGCGGAAGACATGGGCGAGCTCTTCGAGGCCGGCGAACTGGTGCCGAAGGACCTGCGCCGCGCGGCCGAGCTGTACGCAAAGGCCGTCGAGGCCGGCAGCTTCACGGCGGGCGACAGGCTCGAGGGCCTGCGCCGGGCGGGTGTGGCCGCACCCGAGCCGGGCAAGACCGCCAAGCCGGGCTGGAAGTTCTGGTAGCCGTACCGCGGCTCAGATCAGGTTGCGCATCGCCTGCGCCGTCTCCCGCAACACCGGCAGCACCCGCGCCACCGCGTCTTCCGAACTCTCGTGCCCCATCGGCATGGTGATGTTCAGCGCCCCCACCAGCGTGCCGTGCCGGTCGCGCAGCGGCGCCGCGATGCCGCGCGAGTTCAGGTCGAGCTGCTGCTCCGACAGCGCCCAGCCCTGCGCCCGGATGCGCGCCAGCTCCAGCTTCATGCGTTCCATGCTCGCGATGGTGTGCGACGTGAACACCGTCAGCTGCTTCGTCGCCAGCCACTCGTTCAGCTCGGCGTCGCTGCGCAGCGCCAGCATCAGCATGCCCGAGGCCGTCACCTGCGCCGGCACGCGCGCGCCCAGCACGTAGCCCGTGCTCATGCTGCGGTTGGGGCCGTTGCGCGCGATGTAGACCACCTCGTCGCCGTCCATCACGCTGAGGTAGGCGATCTCGTTGGTGCCGGCCGCCACGCGCTGCAGAAACGGCTGCACCACGCGCGGCAGGCGGGCCGACTCCAGGTACGAGCGGCCGAGCCGCAGCACGCGCGGCGTGAGCCAGAACAGCTTGCCGTCGCTCGCCACATAGCCCATGTGCTGCAGGGTGAGCAGGTAGCGCCGCGCGGCGGTGCGGGTCATGTTCGTGCGCTGGCCGGCCTGGCTGGCCGTCAGGCGCGGGTTGGCGTCGTCGAAGGCCTCGATGATGCTCACGCCGCGCTCCAGGCCGGCTATCCAGTCGCGCTTGTCCAGGCCCGCGGGGGGCGTCGAGTCGTCCTTGCTGCTCATGGGCGGAAGTGTGCCTCTGGCCGTGGTCTCGGCGGCGGCATTCGATGCGGGTGAAAACCCTTGGTTTGAACGATTAACGATTTTTGAAGATCGATTATCGAACGTTTGACTCGATGCAGCCCCGCACAGATCGGGTGAAGGGACTATAAAGCTCGGCATCCGGCCTCCAAAAGAGCGATTGACGAACGGAAGCAAGCACATGAGCCATTCCATCAGCGGCAGCACCCAGGCGTACCTGATTCCGGGCGACCCGGTTCGCAATGTGCGGTTGCCGCGCATGTTCAACGCGGCCTTCGAGCGCTTCGGCATCGACGCCGTGCTGGTGCCCATGCAGGTGCCGGTGCGCGACTTCGCGGTGTTCTTCAAGTCGGCGTTCCTGGCGCGCAACGTGCGCGGCATGGTGATCGCGCCGCCGCACAAGCCGCTGGTGGTCGACCTGCTCGACGGCTGCGGCCTGTTCGGGCGCGTGGCCGGTTCCGTGAACGTGGTGCGCCGCACCGAAGGCGACCAGCTTGAGGGCGACCTGTTCGACGGCGAAGGCCTGATCGGCGCGCTCGACCACTGCAACATTCCCTTTCGCGGCAAGCGCGTGCTGATCCTCGGCGCGGGCGTGAGCGCCGCGGCCATCGGCGTGGCGCTGGCCGAAGGCGGCGTGGTGAACGGGGCGACCCACATCGCCTTCTACGACAAGGCCGCCGGCAAGGCGGCGGGCGTGGCCGCCAAGCTCGACGCGTTCTTCGACGCCACCGTGGTCGCGGTCGACAGCAACGCGCCCGAGGCTACGACCTGGTCGTCAACGCCACGCCGCTCGGGCTGGTCGAGGGCGACGCGCTGCCGCTCGACGTGGCGCGCATGGACGGCCACGCCGCGCTGTTCGACATTCTTCTGCGCAACCAGCCCACGCCGCTGGTGCGCGCGGCCCGTGCGCGCGGGCTCAACGCGCAGGCCGGCTTCGAGATGCTGATCCAGCAGATGCCGCACTACCTGCGCTACTTCGGCCACATCGACGCGGCCGACGCGCTGCGCGCCGACGCCGACTTTCTGCGCGAAATCATCTACCCGCCCGCCATGCACGGCGAGATCGCGCAGCCGCTTCGCTATCACTCCCCGAGCGTGGCCTGAGCCGCGCCGCGCCAAGCCTTTCCCCATTCAAGAGACCGACATGATTTCCGGCAAGACAACGCTCATCGCCCACCTGGGTTTTCCGACCGAGGCCTTCAAGGCACCGATGATCTACAACCCCTGGTTCGACAAGCAGGGCATCGACGCGGTGGTGGTGCCGATGGGCGTGAGGCCCGAGGACTTCGCGGCCTCGCTGCCGCAGATCTTCAGGTTCAGCAACCTGCGCGGCGCGCTGGTGACGATGCCGCACAAGGTCACGACCATGGCGCTGGTGGACGAGGTCACGCCCACCGCGCGCGTCGCGGGCGCCTGCAACGCCATCCTCAAGCGAGCCGACGGCACGCTGCTGGGCGACCAGTTCGACGGCGCCGGCTTCGTGCGCGGCGTGGAGCGCAAGGGGCGTTTGTTCAAGGGCACGCGCGTGCTGGTGTCGGGCACGGGCGGCGTGGGCTCGGCCATTGCGGCGTCGATTGCCGCGGCAGGCGCGGCCGAGCTGATGCTGTTCGACATGAGCGACGCCTCGGCCGGCGCGCTGGCCGCGCGGCTGCGCGAGCACTATCCGCAGATGAAGGTGAGCACGGGCTCGAAAGACCCGGCCGGCTACGACGTGGTCGTCAACGCCACGCCGCTCGGCATGAAGGAGGGCGACCCGCTGCCGTTCGACGTGGACCGCATCGACCCATCGACATTCGTCGGCGAGGTCGTGATGAAGACCGAGTTCACGCCGTTGCTGCTCGCCGCGAAGGCCAAGGGCTGCCAGGTGCAGGTCGGCACGGACATGCTCTTCGAGATGATCCCGGCCTACCTCGAGTTCTTCGGATTTGGCACAGCGTCCCCGGAGGAATTGCGTGCCGTGGCCCAATTGAAGTACTAGACACACCCCCAGTCTTCGCGCACTTCGTGTCGCTGCGCCAACCCCCTTGCAGGGGGCAACACCAGCGGCCCGGCAAAGCCGGTTCCGCGGTGTTTCGCGAAGGGGGCGGTGACGCCGTTGTTTGAAAGTTATCGCATGAGCATTTTTGAAGGTTTTCTCTCCACATCCGAAACGCTGGGCGCCTTCAGCGACCGCGCGTTCGTCGACGCGATGCTTCGCTTCGAAGCCGCGCTGGCGCGGGCCCAGGTCGCCGAGGGGCTGATCCCCGAAAGCGCCGCGCATTCGATCGTCAGCAGCTGCAAGGTCGAGCTGTTCGACGTGGCCAAGATCGTGCGCGAAAGCGGCCGCGCGGGCAGCGTCGCCATTCCGCTGGTCAAGGCGCTGCGCGAGGCCGTGAGCCTTTTCAACGCCGAGGCCGCGCCGTTTGTTCACTTCGGCAGCACCAGCCAGGACGTGATCGACAGCGCCATGGCGCTGGTCACGCGCGAGGCCGTGTCGCTCATCGAGACCGACCTGGCCAAGGCCGCCGACGCGCTGCTGCGCCTGGCCACGCAACACGCCGAAACCCCGATGCTCGCGCGCACGCTGATGCAGCCGGCCTCGGTCACCAGCTTCGGCTTCAAGTGCGCGGGCTGGGCCGCGCCGCTGGTGCGCAGCCGCATCCGCCTGCGCGAGGCCGCGAAGCACGCGCTGCAACTGCAACTGGGCGGCGCCGTCGGCACGCTCGCGCAAATGAAGGGGCAGGGCGCGGCGGTGCGCCAGCGCATGGCCAAGGAACTGGGACTGGGCGACCCCGGCGCCACGTGGCACACGCAGCGCGACGAATGGGTCGCGCTCGGCTGCGAACTGGGCCTCATCACCGGCAGCTGGGCAAGATCGCGGTCGACATCGCATTGCTCGGCCAGTACGAAGTGGCCGAGGTGGCCGAGCCCAGCGAGCCCGGCCGTGGCGGCTCGTCGGCCATGCCGCACAAGCGCAACCCCGTGGCGTCGATGGTGGCCATTGCCGCCGCGCACCGCGCGCCGCAGCGCGTGGCCGCACTGCTCGGCGCCATGCCGCAACAACACGAACGCGCGCTCGGCGCATGGCAGGCCGAGCTGGCCGAGTGGCCGCAGCTGCTGATGTCGGCGCACGGCAGCGTGCGCGCCATGGCCGGCGCGCTGCCCGGCCTGCAGGTCGACGCCGCGCGCATGCGCGCCAACATCGACCGGCTGCGCGCCGAACTCCCACGCGACGCGGCCGACGAATGGTTTGACCCCGCGCTCGCCCGCAACGCCGGCCAGACCGCGCTCGCCGAAGTGAAGGCGCTGCAGACCCGACTCACAGACAAGGAATTCCCGCAATGACCGCCCCGGAAACGCCGAACACGGCGCAGAACAACGACTACGAAGACGGCCTCGTCAACCGCCGCCGCGTGCTCGGCGACGCCTGGGTCGACAAGTCGCTGGCCAACCGCAACGGCTTCAACGCCGAGTTCCAGGAACTGATCACGCGCCACGCGTGGAACGACATCTGGGGCCGCCCCGCGCTGGGCGACAAGACGCGCCGCTACATGGTGCTGTCGATGATGCTGGGCATCCACGCGTACGAAGAGTTCGCGATGCACGTGCGCGCCGCGCTCGACGGCCCGCCCGAGTCGCGCCTCACGCCCGACGACATCAAGGAAGTGATCATGATGGCCGCCATCTACTGCGGCGTGCCGGTGGCCAACCACGCCTTCGGCATTGCGACCGGCATCCTGCGCGAGAAGGGCCTGCTGCGCCCGCGACGCCTGTGACGCCGGCGAACGCCGCGCAGTGAGTGCGCCGGTCGCCCGCAAGGGCCGGTTCGACCTGAGTTTTGCGCTGTTGCTGCCGCTGCTGCTGGCGGCGCAGCCCGTGGCCACCGACAGCTACCTGCCGGCGTTGCCCGCCATTGCCAATGAACTGGGTTCGGCCAGCACCAGCCTCACGCTGTTCGTGCTGGCTTTCGGCTTTGCGCAACTGTTGTGCGGGCCGCTGGCCGACCGCTTCGGGCGCAGGCCCGTGCTGCTCGCAGGGCTCGGTTGCTACGTGCTCGCGGCACTGGGCGGCGCGTTCGCGGGCAGCGTGGCGCTGCTGGCGGGCTGGCGCGCGCTGCAGGGCTTTTCGATGGCGGCGATCCTGGTGTGCTCGCGCGCCGCGGTGCGCGACCTGTACCCGGCGCACGAAGGGCCGCACGTCATGGCGCGCGGCCTGACGGGGCTGGGCGTGGTCGGGCTCGTTGCGCCGCTGCTCGGCGCGTGGCTGGTGCAGGGCGCGGGCTGGCGCTGGGTGATGGTGGCCATGGCCGTCTATGCCTCGGTGCTGTTCGCGATGTGCTGGTACTCGTTCGCCGAAACGCGCAAGCCGATGGTCGGTGGCGGCGAAGGCGGTCTCTCCGCTCCGCGCGGCAGCACGCGCACCGTGTTCGCGAGCCGATCGTTTCGCGCCTGGGCCTCGGTGGCCGCGTCGACCTACGGCGGGCTCTTCTGCTTCCTGCTGCTGTCGCCGATGGTCTACATCGGGTACCTCGGCTGGTCGCCCGCGTGGTACGGCTGGATCCCGGCGGGCGGCTCGCTGGTCTACATCTTCAGCACCACCATGTGCCGCACGCTGCTGCGGCGCCATGGGCCGGTGCGCACCGTGCGGCTGGGCGCGTCGCTCAGCATCACGGGCGCGATCATCCAGGCGCTGGGCTGCTGGCTCATGCCGCTCAGCGCGGTGCCGCTGCTGCTGGGCCACGCGGTGTACTGCCTGGGCCACGGCATCCACCAGCTGCGGGCAGGCGGGCGCCGTGGGCGACCTGCCGCACCTGGCGGGGCGGGCCGTGTCGTGGTCGGGCTTCGGCATGATGATGGTCGCGTTCTGCGTGGGGCAACTGGCCGCGCGCTTCGTCGACGCCGATTACTCTCACGGCGCCTGGCCGATGGTCGTGCCGATGCTGATGGCCGGCACCTCGCTGATGCTCATCGCTTTCTTCTGGCTGCCGCGTCTTCAACATCCGACAAAGGAAACCACACCATGACCCGTTTGAATGTCGTTCGCGAAGGCGACGGCCCGATCGTCGTGCTCAGCCATGCGCTCGGTTGCGACCTGAGCATGTGGAACGGCGTGGCCGCGCAGCTTGCGCGCGCCCACACCGTGATCCGCTACGACCACCGCAACCACGGCGCCTCCGAAGTGGTGCCCGGCCCGCTGCGCATCGAGACGCTGGCGCAGGACGCGGCCGAGCTCATCCAGCGCGAGGCGGGCGGCGAGCCCGTGCACTTCGTCGGCCTGTCGATGGGCGGCATGACCGCGCAGGCGCTGGCCGTGCGCCACCCCGAGCTGCTGAAGACGGTGGTCATCGCCAATTCGTCCGCCCACT
Source organism: Variovorax sp. E3 (assembly GCF_016082275.1). GTDB lineage: Bacteria > Pseudomonadota > Gammaproteobacteria > Burkholderiales > Burkholderiaceae_C > Variovorax. Next base: position 51,001 of record NZ_MOWM01000025.1, on the reverse strand, counting down.
ACCCCGACCAGGCACCCTGCGCGCGCGCGCCGAAACGGTCAATGCCAAGGGCGTGGCCGCCATCGCGCCGGGCGCCGTGTCGCGCTGGCTCACGCCGGCCTTTGCCGCCACGCCCCAGGGCGCGCTGGCTGCCGAGGCGCTGCACGACGTGCTGGTGCGCACCGACGCGCAGGCCTACATCGCCAGTTGCAACGCCGTGGCCGCCATCGACTTCCGCGAGAGCAACCACCGCGTGGCAGTGCCCACGCTGGTGATCGGCGGCCTGCAGGACGAGGCCACGCCGCTGGCCATGTCGCAGGCCATCGCCGGCGCCATTCCGCACGCGAAACTGGCCACCATCGACGCCGCGCACGTCAGCGCCGTGGAGCGCCCGGCGGAGTTCGCACAGCTGCTGATCGATTTCTGGCGCAGTCTTTGAGGCCTGCGGGCCACGCCGCGGGCCTAGGTGTATCCCGTATTTCGTGCGAATAATGGACGGAAGTGATCGATGATCGATCAGAAGGCCGCTGAATAGATTGTGGCGCGGGCTGGGTGTTCCTAAAGTCACCCCATGCACCGCTCCATTGCCACCGTCTCGCTCAGCGGCACGCTCCGCCAGAAGCTCGAAGCCGTCGCGGCCGCGGGTTTCGACGGCATCGAGCTGTTCGAGGCCGACTTCATCAACTTCAAGGGCACCGCCGCCGAGCTGCGCCGCATCGCGGCCGACCTCGGCCTGGCTATCGACCTGTACCAGCCGTTCCGCGACTTCGAGGGCATGCCCGAGCCGCAGTTCCGCCGCAGCCTGGAGCGCGCCGAGCGCAAGTTCGACCTGATGGAAGCCATGGGCGCGCCCATGGTGCTGTGCTGCTCCAACACCTCGCCGCTGGCCGTGAACGACCCCGCGCTGGCCGCCGCGCAACTGCACGCGTTGGCCGAACGCGCGGCGCGCCGCAACCTGCGCGTGGGCTTCGAGGCGCTGGCCTGGGGCCGCCACACCTCGCTCTACAAACAGGCGTGGGACATCGTGCAGCGCGCGAACCACCCGCACCTGGGGCTGATCCTCGACAGCTTCCACACGCTGTCGCTCAAGGACGACCCGGCGGGCATCGCCGACATTCCGGGCGACAAGATCTTCTTCCTGCAGATGGCCGACGCGCCGCTGCTGTCGATGGACGTGCTGCAGTGGGCGCGCCACCACCGCTCGTTCCCGGGGCAGGGCGATTTCGACGTGGTCGGCTTCTTCGCGCAGGTGCTGCGCGCGGGCTACACCGGGCCGCTGTCGCTGGAGATCTTCAACGACATCTTCCGCGAGACGCCCAACCGCCGCACCGCTGTGGACGCGATGCGCTCGCTGCTCTACCTCGAGAGCGAAGCGCGTCAGCGCATGGCGGCAGCCGAACCCGTGCAGCCGCAGCGCGTGGAGCTGTTCAACCCGCCGCCGCGCCGGCGCTGTCGGGGCTGTCGTTCATCGAGTTCGCGGCCGACGAGGCTTCGGCCGCCACGCTGGGCACGCTGGTGAAGCAGCTGGGTTTTCGGCGCATTGGCACGCACCGCTCCAAGGCCGTCACGCTGTACCGGCAGGGCGACATCCACCTGATCGTCAACGCCCAACCCGACTCGTTCGCGCGCAGCCGCTTCGAGGCGCACGGCACTTCGGTGTGCGCGCTGGGCGTGCGCTGCGCGACCCGCTCGCGGCCGTGGGCCGCGCCACCGCCATGCGCTCGCAGCGGCACGACAGCCCGGTCGGCCCGAACGAGCTGCGCGTGCCGGCCGTCGTCGCGCCCGGCGGCAACCTGATTCACTTCGTGCCCGAGGCGCTGGGCGCCAACGGCTTGTACGAGGCCGACTTCGTCCTCGAAGACCACGGCGCCGACGCGCAGGACGCGGGCCTGCAGCGCATCGACCATGTGGCGCTGGGCCTGGCCGTGGACCAGCTCGACACCTGGGTGCTGTTCACGCGCGCCGTGCTCGGCCTGGAGCCCGGCGAGAGCCTGGAGCTGGCCGACCCCTTCGGCCTGATTCGCAGCCGCGGCGTGGCCAACGCCGACCGCAGCCTGCGCCTGGTGCTCAACGTGTCGCTGAGCCAGCGCACCCGCACCGCGCGCACGCTGAGCGTGACCGGCGGCGGCGCGGTGCACCACATCGCGCTGAGCTGCCAGGACATCTTCGAGACGGCCGCAAAACTTCGCGCCAACGGCACGCGCTTCGTGCCGATTTCGGACAACTACTACGACGACCTGGCCACGCGCATCGACCTGGCGCCCGCGCTGCTGGCGCGCATGCGCGAGGCGGGCGTGCTGTTCGACCGCTCGGCGGCCGGCGACTACCTGCACATCTACACCGAGAGTTTCGAGGGGGGACTGTTCTTCGAGGTCGCACAGCGCGTGGGCAACTACGACGCCTACGGTGCCCTCAACGCACCGGCGCGCATGGCTTCCCAGGCGCAGGATTGATTGGTTGATTCGTTCGATTTTTTCGTCATCACTGGAGACAACACATGGCCACCAACACAGCCCATGAGCCCAAGGGCAAGCACCAGTCGAGGAAGGCCGCCGCAAGCGGCTGGATCGGCTCGGCGCTGGAGTACTACGACTTCTTCATCTACGCCACCGCGGCGGCGCTGATCTTTCCGCAGATCTTCTTTCCCAAGGGCGACCCCAAGACCGCCATCATCGCGTCGCTCGCCACCTACGGCGTGGGTTATGTCGCACGCCCCATCGGCGCCTTCGTGCTCGGCCACTGGGGCGACACGCACGGGCGCAAGCAGGTGCTGGTGCTGTGCATGTTCCTGATGGGTTTTTCGACCGTGGCCGTGGGCCTGCTGCCGACCTACGACCAGGTCGGCCTGCTGGCCCCCGCGCTGCTGGTGCTGCTGCGCCTGGTGCAGGGCTTTGCGGTGGCCGGCGAGATCTCGGGCGCGAGCTCGATGATTCTGGAGCACGCCCCGTTCGGGCGCCGCGGCTTCTTCGCGAGTTTCACGCTGCAGGGCGTGCAGGCCGGCCAAATTTTGGCGGCCGCCGTGTTCCTGCCGCTGGCGCACTACATGCCTGAAGAAGCGTTCAATTCGTGGGGCTGGCGCATTCCGTTCCTGCTGAGCTTCCTGGTCATCGTGGCCGGCTACATCATTCGCCGCGAGGTCGACGAGACGCCGGCTTTCGCCGAAGTCGACAAGAAGGGCGAAGTCGCCAAGTCGCCGATCATCCAGGCCTTCACCGACAGCTGGGCCGACATGCTGCGCGTGGTCTGCATGGCGCTGATGAACGTGATTCCGGTGGTGGCCACCGTGTTCGGCGCGGCCTATGCCGTGCAGGCCGCCTACGGCATCGGCTTCCAGAAGGACGTGTACCTGTGGATTCCCGTGCTGGGCAACATCCTCGCGGTGCTGGTGATTCCGTACGTGGGCAACCTGTCGGACCGCATCGGCCGCCGCCCGCCGATCATCGTCGGCGCGCTGGCGTCGGGCCTGCTGTCGTTCGTGTACCTGTACGCCATCAGCATCCGCAACGTGCCGCTGGCCATTGCCATGTCGCTGCTGATGTGGGGCATCGTGTACCAGGGCTACAACGCGACCTTCCCGAGCTTCTACCCGGAGCTGTTCCGCACCCGCAACCGCGTGTCGGCCATGGCCATCTCGCAGAACGTGGGCACCACCATCACCGCGCTGCTGCCCGCACTGTTTGCTGCCGTGGCGCCTCCGGGCTCGACCAACGTGTGGCTCACCGTGGGTGCCATCACCTTCGCGGTGACCGTGCTCGCGGCCCTGGCCGCCATGAGCGCCCGCGAGACCTACCGCATCCGCATGAACGACCTGGGCAAGCCCGATGCGGTGCCGGTCGACAAGCAGGAATACGACCGCCTGCGCGAGCAGACGCTGGCCACCGCGCGCCTGGCCAAGGCCACGGCCTGAAAACCTTTCGCGCACCAAGGGTTGTGGCGCCATGAAGAATGGCGTCATGACTTCCCACCTCAAGATCGATTTCGTTTCCGACGTGTCCTGCCCCTGGTGCGCCGTCGGCCTGAGTTCGCTGGAAGCGGCGATTCGCAAGGTGGCGCCCGACGTCACCGCGGAGCTGCACTTCCAGCCCTTCGAGCTGAACCCGCAGATGCCGCCCGAAGGCCAGGACACCTTCGAGCACCTGAACCAGAAGTACGGCTCCACGCGCGAGCAGCAAGCCCAGTCGCGAGAAATGATCCGCCAGCGCGGCGCGGCCGTAGGCTTTGAGTTCAGCCCCGAAGGCCGTCCCCGCGTGTACAACACCTTCAACGCGCATCGCCTGCTGCACTGGGCCGAGCTGGAAAGCCCGGCCAAGCAGGCGGCGCTGAAGAAGCTGCTGCTCAAGGCCTACTTCACCGACAGCCAGAACCCCTCGGACCCCGACGTGCTGGTGCGCGCCGCCACCGAGGCGGGGCTCGACGCGGCACGCGCCCGCGAGATCCTGGCCAGCGACGAGTTCGCGCAAGAGACCCGCGAACGCGAGCGCATGTACACCGACGCCGGCATTCACTCGGTGCCCGCGATCATCATCAACGACCAGCACCTCATCTCGGGCGGCCAGCCCGTCGAAGTGTTCGAACGCGCGTTGCGCCAGATAGCCGGCGCTGCGCCGGCGAGCCTGTCCACGGCCTGACTTTCGCGGTGGCTTTGCGCGCCGTTACGAAGGTAAAGCGCGTCAACGCGGAGCAGTGCACGGTGGTTGAGGAGGTCACTCTCCATCACTGTCACCGTCAGGAGCTCCGAAGATGAATAAGAAAAGCCTCATTGCCGCACTGGCCCTTCTGGCCGCGGCTTCGTCGCCGGCTTTGGCCGACGAATACGGCAGGCATCCGTTCTACCTGCATGCCCTGTCAGACCTGCGCACGGCGGCGTGGCAGGTCGACCACCGCAGGCCCGAAGACGGCCGGGTCTCGAGCGACGAGATGCTCGTGCTCGACGAGATCCACGCCGCCATCGGCGACCTGCAGCATGCCGCGTGGCTCGACGGCAAGCCCGTCGAATGGCGCGAGCCCACCGACGCGTGGTTGCCGCGCGAAGGCCGCCTGCATGCGGCCATCGACCTGCTGCGCAAGGTGCGCTCCGACGTGGCACGCGAAGAAGACGACCCGCGCGCGCGGCCGTTCCAGCAACGCGGCCTGGCGCATGTCGACGTGGCGCTCAATGCCGCGCAGCACGCCATCGGCGACGTGCGCCACCACGACATGCGCAGGGAGTGAGGCCGGTGTCGGCCTCTGGCGGACCCTTGTCCTTGCGCCGCGCGTCGATGATGACGCTCGGCGCCTGCGCGCTGGCGCTGCTCGCGGCCTGCGCGACTGCGCCGGGCAACCAGCGGCCGCTGGTGTCGCTGTCGCTGCCGTCCTCGCAGGTCAATGACGCCACGCGCCTGCGCTGGCTCGACCGCGTGAGCTGGGGCGCCAATGCCAGCAGCGACGCGCACCTGGCGCAACGCGGCCTCGCGCTGTGGATGCGCGACCAGCTCAACCCCGGTTCGCACCCCGCGCCGCTGCCGCCCGCGGCGCAGGCGCAGATCGACGCCATGGCCATCTCGCACACGCCGCTCGACCAGCTCGTGCTCGGGCTCGACGCGCAGCGCAAGGCGGCCGACGCGATACCCGACGTCGATCAGAAGAAGGCCGCGCAGCAGGCCTACCAGCAGCAGCTCAACCAGTACGCACGCGAGGCGCAAACGCGCTTCCTGCTGCGCGCGCTTTATTCGCCCAACCAGCTGCAGGAGCAGATGACGTGGTTCTGGATGAACCACTTCAACGTCAACCTGCGCAAGGACAACATCCGCGCGATGGTCGGCGACTACGAAGAGAACGCCATCCGCCCGCATGCGCTCGGCAAGTTCCGCGAACTGCTCGGTGCCACGCTGCATCACCCCGCCATGCTGCGCTACCTGGACAACGCGCAGAACGCCGCCAACCGCATCAACGAGAACTACGCGCGCGAGCTGATGGAGCTGCACACGCTGGGCGTGGGCAGCGGCTATTCGCAGGGTGACGTGCAGGAGTTGGCGCGCGTGCTCACCGGCGTGGGCGTGACCACGGCCGCGCTCGATGCGCCGCCGCCGAACATCCGCCCCGCGGTGCGCGCCGACTATGTGCGCAAGGGCCTGTTCGAGTTCAACCCCAACCGGCACGACTACGGCCCCAAGACCTTGCTGGGCCAACCCATCCAGAGGCACGGGCTGGGCGAGACCGACGAGGCGCTCGACCGCCTGGCGCGCGCACCGGCCACCGCGCGATTCATCTCGCGCAAGCTGGCCGTGTACTTTGTGTCCGACGATCCGCCGCAGGCGCTGGTCGACCGCATGGCCGCAGCCTTCACGCGCAGCGACGGCGACATCGCCGTCACGCTGAAGGCGCTGTTCGAGTCGCCCGAGTTCACTGCGTCGCTGGGCCGCAAGTTCCGCGACCCCGTGCACTACGTGATGGCCGGCGTGCGGCTTGCGTACGACGATCGCGTGGCGTTGAATGTGAACCCCATGCTCAACTGGATCAACCGCATGGGCGAGACCCTGTACGGCCACGAGACGCCCGACGGCTACCCGCTCAACGAAGCCGCGTGGGCCAGCGCGGGGCAGATGAACACGCGCTTCGAGATCGCGCGGGCCATCGGTGCGAACGGCGCGGTGCTGTTCCGCGCGGACGACAAGGCGCCGCTGGAGAAACCCTCGTTCCCGCAACTGGCCGAGTCGCGCGCGGTGCGTGCCATGCAGGGCGGCTTGAGCGCGGACACGCGCGAGGCGCTGGCGCAGGCGAAGAACCCGCAGGAGTGGAACACCTTCCTGCTGGCATCGCCCGAACTGATGCGCCGCTGAGGTATTGGTATTGATTTCGTATTTCTCCCTGCCCTCCCGGGGGAGGGCAGGGGTGGGGGCAAGCGGCGCTCGATAAAGCAAGGCAGCAACAAAACCAGCGCCGCCAGCCCCATCCCAACCTTCCCCCAAAAGGTGAAGGCGCAAGGCAAAAAAGGACACACGTCATGCACCGCAGAGAACTCCTCAAGCTCCTGGCCGCCGCCCCTTTCGCAGCGCCGCGGGCCAACTCATGGCGGCCCCTGCTGCGGAAGGCGCCAAGCTGCTCGTTGTGTTCCTGCGCGGCGCCTACGACTGCAGCAACCTGCTCGTGCCGACCAGCAGCGACTTCTATTACGCCTCTCGCCCCAACATCGCCATTCCGCGCCCCGGCTCACCCAACGGTGCGTTGCCGCTCGACAGCAACTGGGGCCTGCACCCCGCGCTCGCGCAGAGCGTGATGCCGATGTTCCAGCAGAAGCAGGCCGCGTTCATCGCCTTCGCTGGCACCGACGACCTCACGCGCAGCCACTTCGAAACACAAGACTCCATCGAACTCGGCCAGGCCCTGGACAAGCGCCGCGACTACCGCTCGGGCTTTCTCAATCGCCTGGCGGCGTGCTCGGCGCGGGGCCCGTTACCGACGTGTCGCCCATCGCGTTCACCGACCAGTTGCCGATCTCGATGCGCGGCAATGCCAAGGCCGCCAACATGGCGCTCGCGGGCAACGCGCGCTCGGCGCTCGACGCGCGGCAAAGCCAGGTCATCGCGGCCATGTACAGGAACACCTCGCTCGCGCAACCGGTGGCCGAAGGCTTCCAGGTGCGCGATGAAGTCATGCGCGCCGTGCAGGCCGAGATGGATGCGGCCAGCCGCAACGCCATGACCGCCAAGGGCTTCGAGCTGGTCGCGCGCCGCATGGCGCTGCTGATGCGCGACCGCTTCGACCTGGGCTTTGTCGATGTCGGCGGCTGGGACACGCACGTGGGGCAGGGCGCCGCCACCGGCTACCTGGCCAACCGTTTTGAAGAACTGGGCCGCGGCGTCGCCGGCTTCGCGCAGGAGATGGGCGACGACGCATGGCGCCAGACCGTGGTCGTCGTCATCAGCGAGTTCGGCCGCACCTTCCGCGAGAACGGCAACCGGGGAACGGACCATGGGCATGGGACCGTGTACTGGGTGCTGGGCGGCGGGCTGTCGGCGCAGGCCGGTGGACGCATCGTCGGGGAGCAGCAGGCACTGACCCAGGTGACGCTGTTCCAGAACCGGGACTATCCGGTGCTGAATGAATACCGGGCGGTGTTCGGGGGCCTGTTCAAGCGGATGTATGGGCTGTCGCAGGGGCAGCTGGGGAAGGTGTTTGAGGGGGTGGGGGCGAGGGATCTGCAGCTGGTGTGATGCGGGGAGCATCCCAGCTCAACTGATGTTGATATGAACCGACCCAAACAGCCCCGGATTCTTGTGCCCCGTCTCATTGCACTCGCCGCGCTGCTTGGTTTCACGCTTTCACTGCTTGTCCACATCGCAGCGCTGCTCGGGACCGACGTCTCTGCAAAGTTTCCATATGTCTGGACACTGCACGTCGGCATCTTCGTTGTGTTCTTTCCATTCATTTTCTTCAGTCGCAAAGACCTCGGGCCCAAGCCCACGTTTGCGCAGATCCGAGAGTTCTTCCCCAGCTGGGTTGTCGCCCTTGGCTGCGTCATCGCCGCCTACACAGCAATCAACTTCCTGCTGTTCATCGTTGGCATGCAAGGCGGCAGCCCGGCGATCAGCGAGGGAAAGTTCATTCTTCAAGATCATGGGCGGCTCGTGCGCGAGGTCACTGCGGCCGAGTACACGTCTTTCAAAGCAAATGAAGTTCGCGGTTTTTCGGGGCACTGGCTTCTTTTCTACTTCGTGCCGTTTGCTTACTTCATGTTTGGTAAACAATCCAACCTTTCTGCTGACTGATTGCCTCGCGATGTCCCCCTCATGTCGTTGAAATCTGAGCGATGCAGGTAGGTCAGCACGTTTTACTCTAAGAGGCAATCTGGGGCGGTAGTCGGCCGGAAGCGGACCTTGGTGAGTGCCCCCTAGGCAAGTATTCGAGAAATACGTAAATTGAGAAGAGATGAGATACAAGACCGTTCTGCTAAGTCTTTCACTCGCAATGAGCGGCACCTCTCATACGGCTGAGGTAGCGCTCGAAGACAAGCGCGAAACCTACTTGGATTGCGCCGCAACGCTCATTCAAGCCAGGCTCTTCACGTTCGATCAAAGGCTGGTTGATCGGATGATGCCTGGCGGAAATTGGTTCATCCAACGTGCCGCGCAACAGGATGCAGACTCTGGTGTTCCTCAAGAAATAGCGCTCGCCAAGGCGGTGCAAGACTCGGCCGCGCATTCACAGCGACTTATGGCCGAAGTGCTTTCAAGCGGAAGCGGAGACATTACCTCTGCTAGCTTTTCGCGGCTTCAGCCTTGCCTTGACTACTATCAATCTAGATCAAGGAGCAAGCCGTGAGATTCGTGGAATTCCATGGACTGCTTGTCGGACCGATGAAGTTTTGCTTCATGCCTTCTATATAAGCGTGGCGTGAGGCAGTAGTCGTCCAACACCGGACGCTCAACCACAATCAATCAAAGCGACACACGCATGAGTTCATTGACCTGGGACGACCTGTTCGTCGACGCGGCGCTCCTCGACTTCAATGGCCTGCTCGCGGAATGGCCGAGCAAAGTCACAGGGCAGGTACGATCCATTGGCGCATCCGTGTTTGGGGACTTATTTTTTGAGAGACGCTCCGGTGAGGTCGAGAAACTAGACATGCTAGACGGCTGCGTGCACTTCGTTACGGGCGACTTTCAACGCTTCTCAGAACTCATGAACTCACGCGAGTGGCGGCGGGAAAACCTCCTAAGTGAGGGGGTAGCTCTCCTCAAGGAGAAAGGGGTACTTCGCGGACAAGGTCAGTTTTACGGCTTTGCTCCGCATCCCATCTTCAGCGGTGCAATCGACTGGTCAAAAGTGATGCCGCTTGACGCCGTTGTTTGGAATTCGATTTGCGCACAGTCTGTAGCGAGTGCGGCCACGCTATAGACGGCTACAGTCGACCAGAAGCAGACCGTCAATCCTGCGGCCTTGTTTCGCTTCGCGCCAAGGTGGCGCTTCACCTCCTGGTAAGGTCATTTATGGGTGTGTCCGCGTGCGTCTACTGCAACTGCTTTGAAAAAGGGCTTGTGGCTTCGCAGCCCAAATCCGAGTGGAACGTGTTCGTCGACTCTGATGGTTCAAGAAGCACCAGAGGTACTAGTCTGGAAACCGAGCTCGAATTTGATCAATGGAATGAATCGGCCTGTGAACATGAGTCAGGCGTCTACGTGAGACGGCCGATAGGCAACGTTTCCCTCGTTGGGATGCTTCGAGAACAGCTCAACACGAATGAAATGGGAGAGGACTTCCCTATTTTGTTGGGGCATGTGTTGTACAACGGCACGCACGGCGGTGATTCAGTGTCGATGGAACTGATGCCCCAGCTGCGCGAAGAGGTTTCTAAACTATTCAAAGTTCGCTGCAACGAGCCGAGGACCGAAGCGTTCTTGAGAGGCTTTGAGAAAACCATGCAAGCCCTATGTATTGACGTGGAAACGCTCGATCGGCCAATCTGCTTCTAACCGCCTGTTGTTGACAGTATCGCAGCTACCGACATGTATCGCGGCTTGAGGCCAGGACCCGACGTTTAAAATAATGACTCCGCCCGGGTCATCGAGCGACGAATGAATTCCCCAAATAAGCACTTTATTTCTCGAACGGAACTCTACTTGCTTGAAGGCCGTACCCTTGAGGAACTCACTCAAGCCGAGTTCGCGAACCTGTTTCGAAGTTACAACGCAGTTGGAGCAAGCGAAGAGGCTTTCACGGCAGCTTTGGTAGCAACTCGAAAATTTCCGGACGATGCGCATATGCTGCGTTGCCACCGTGACGCAGTGCTTGGGCGGCTAGCCGAACCGGCCAGCATAGCTACCGAATTTCTGCGCTGTATCGATGAGAACGTTGGACCCATCAGCTTTTGGCGCTTGGCCCTGGCTGACCACTACGTTGCTACAGCCTGGGCAGATGACGAAGAAATGTTGGGTTCATTTCCGACGCGCCCGGAGTGGCTTTCGCTTGCAGCAAAGCAGCTTGAATCAGCACAAGTTACGGCTTTTGACTTCGGTCAGTATTGGGGGCGCGGGACAGACAACATCCAAGCGACATATGAGGCAGTTTTCGATGGCTTGCTACGGTACGAAGAGTTCGCTCAATTGCGCCGGTTGCGGTAATAAATCATAGAAATCACCTGCCTCAAACTTGAGGCCTTGTTCGTGGTCATGCAGTGCCCGCGCACCTCTTTGCGTCCGCTTCAGAGAAGCCTGTATAGACGCTTTGGGCCCAAAGCGGAAGTAGCTGTCTCCAGGAAGCGGACGTTCACGATATTCCCCGGTACGTATCGAAACGCAGTTGGCACCTATTTTGGGGTGGTCATGGATGAGCTACTTGCGGCGAACCGCATTGCGCAACTGTTCACACTGCCGCAGCGTGCTTATTCCACCAACAATTTCCCAGTCAACCTTGTCGGCCGCGCCTGCCCCATCCGCATATGTCTGAATCAGCGTCGAGTCATAGCCATGCTCGATAAACCATCTTGCTACTGACGCCACCCGAGCAAGCACCAACGCTTGAGTTTTTGCATCGGACCTTTTGGAGCCCTGAATGACCAGCTCTCGGTAGCAGTACAGAGAACTGTATGGGTAGTCGAGTTTCTCGAAACTATTCATTGAAGCCGCGAGCTTCTCTCTGGCCCCGGCGCTTAATCCAGTTGAGTCTTCGTAAAAATTCGTCGTTCCGTTCGGACGAAAGTCCCAAGAAATGACAGGTCGCCCGGGTCGTCCTGCTGCGCTCTTCGAGAGAAGATCGTTGAATTCGTCGTCGGTCAAGTCCGCTGGATCTTTAAGTTGGTAATGTTGCGCCACAACAGGAATCGGCAAGACTAGATCTGCAGCAACGCTGCCCGAAGCATGCAATGCAAGGGCGAGCGCGAGGACGATTGCATTCATGAAAAGTTTTGGGGAGATGAACTGTAGTGACCGCTTCCAGGCTGGCGATGCCGGCATGGCAAGTGTCCGCAGTTGGCCGTCAGTTGGCATGCGCGTCGCGCCACAGGCTGTCGAACTCTGATGCACTGATCTCTACAAGCCCAAATTCGTCGGCAAGAGCTTCGGCATCTGAACTCGAAAATTCAGGCTGATCGGTGAACTCATGTTTTTCCGACTTGGAGCTACTTGGCGAAGACCACCAAAGCTGCCCCCCGATGCTTTCTATGGCGCGGGTCGTCATTCCCGCGACTACTTCAAAGTAATACAGCCCTATGCCGTCGTAGCTTTCACTGAGGCATCTGTAGAACTTTGCTTGATCAGTCATGCTGGTATCGAAGGTCTGCTGCTGCTTGAACTCTGCCTCCGGCCACGAGTGACCGGTTGTGGCCGACTGTAGCCTGTCACAGGCCCGGTGCAACGGGCCCAAAGCGGTCTCCGCTCATGCTGCGAAGTGGACGTTGTACCCAAATACAAAGACAAAGCTGCTTCTGGGTGAGCTGGCGCAGCTCCTAGATTGGTAACAGAGCAAGGCTATAGTGGGTTGCCAAACTTCTTCGATTCTCTGGGCCCATCAATGGACTTGATTTCATGGACCGCGGCGGCCTACATCCTGCTGCTTCCTTCAAGCTATCAGCTGGTAGATCAGAAGGTCGAACATACTCCCTTCCCAGGGACCTCTGTAGCAACTGTCGAGACTCATTGCACCTGGACGGACGAGCGAGGACGCATCGTGGCATTTTCTTGGTGGAAGCCAATGCCCGCATATCCGGGCGGGCAGATGGTCCCTGAAATGCAAATGAGCGGTTGGTGGGCCAATGAGCCTGCGGTGTTCGTCCAAACGAAGGTTTTCGATGGAGTGGAGCAACGCGTTTCTGTCGCGTTTCAAAAAAATCCGCGTCTCGATGCAGATGCTCGCATCTTTGCAACCAGCTTGGATGTCGCTGAACTACAGCGCTTGTTGAATGCGGCGACGGTGCGTGACCTCACTTCGGACCAAGCCGCAAGGGCCGGGTGTGAGGCTTTGGGACCGACCTAGGGGATGTCTTCAAACGTCTGCAATTGGCCGTCACCCGAATCAGGTGCTGAGCTCTACGTCGTCCAAGGTACCGTTTTCGTTCAATATCCATTCGAGAGCGTTGTGCCGCTCCATCACTTACGAGTGCGAAGAGATACTTGGATTCACACATCATGAAATATCCTGTATTGATGGCCATTAACCAGTCATGCTTCATGATGAAAATCTCGGCAAATGAAACAAGAAGAGCTTCTGTGTCACTTCGAACGTTTCTTATGGCCGAGCAAGCCTTATGGAAAAACTATTTTTTGCTGATATGTTCCATACCTGTAGCCTTTTTTGAGAAAACAAATGACAAATGTGTCGGCGACAGATGCTGTCACTCCTGGTTCGGTGTGTGTTCCAGTGGGATCCAACAGGGCTGCTGGATACCAAGCCAGCGCGACCTGCGGAGCACCGTTCGCAAAGAACCTTAGCGAGTCATGCCCTTGCAAAAGCTTTTTATCGCTGCTAGAAATTTGAAGTGGATTTGCGGGATCGACACTCGTCGACCTGCATTGTTTGAGCATTTCCAACTGCACCTCTGTCGGCATTCTTGCCGGCGGAATTAGCGCAGCCACGTTATGTATCCGGAACTTCTCCGCTACCGAACTTGCGGTACTCTGCGGAGAGAACGGGCTAACGGCGATTAGGGTCAGGAGCGCGACAGATCTGTGAAGGCGCGGCATTTGTAAGTCCTGACGTTGAAACTGAGCGGCGCCGCGAGACGTCCGCTTGGATGTCTGGTTGTGGCCGACAACCGTAACGGAGTGCGCTATCTTGGCAGACCGTCGGGCGCGCGAAAAAAGCTGACGCTCGGGATCGCGTCCGTGGCTGGCGCATCAAGAAATTTCTGTAGACCTTTGAGCGCCAGCGCGGCGGTTCGTAAACCAAGCCCAAGTGTTTTGGTGGCGCACGATAGACCAAAGAATTACGCAACAGGCCAGCAGTTGTATGGAGATGAAGATGCGTGCAGGCACCGTATATGGCCCATAGAACCTTGGCTCTGGAAAGAAGCTGCCATTGATTACTAACGTCACGATGCCCATCCACTTCATCCATTGCCACGTCCATTGAGCTCGACGCATGAAGAGGATCGCAACCACGGCGAACGAAACTAACAGCAGCGGCGACGTAACCCGATAAATTCCTGATTCATGGAGAGGAGCAAGGACAGCCATTCCACAAAACGTGAAGATGAAGAGGATGCACGCGATGCGGAGGTATTTAGGCATTGGGTGACAGCGTCTGCTCATGGCCGACTGTAGTCGAAAGGGCGCTGGCTCCACCGGGCCCAAACCGGAAGTCCAACCTACTCGGCAGGCAACGTTCGCAGAAGCGCGCGGGGTCACCATCACTCCCTCGGTCGAAAATGAAACTCGACTACCTTCGGCAGCGTTTCGTTGGCCTCAAGCGGTAAGCGACTCGTCTGATCGATTGCTTTGAAAACCGCGGTGTCCCATTCGACGACGCCGCTGGACTGGACAAGGTCTCGACTTTTTATGCGTCCATCAACCTCAGTCTCGGCGCGGACTACGGCCACTGGATTTCCTTCGATCTCGATGTCCAGTCGAATATTGGTCTTTACGGCGAGTGCAAGCTTCATGGAATAGGCAGCAGAAGGCATGGCTGGTTTCGCTAGCTGTGATGTCTCAATAGGTTGTTCACCCGAATGGGTCTGGGAAACTGGAGTTACCACGCTTCAGAGTCACAGAGGAATCCCACCGGATGAACAGCCATAAGAATGCCAGATTGACATTGGAAGGTCGCAAGTTGCTTGTCGAACGCATCGCAGGAATGGGGCTGATACCTGCTGCCGAGGCGGCAGGTATCAGCCCGCGCACCGCGCGCAAGTGGCTCAAGCGCTTCCTGGAAGGCGGCGTGCGGGGCTTGCACGATCGCAGCTCTCGTCCGGCCCGCACGCGCACGAACCTGGACGCGGCCCTGCGCGAGCGCATCGAGCAGTTGCGCCGCTCGCGCATGCCCATGCGCCGCATCGCCACCATCGTCGGGCGCAGCGTGTCCACCGTCAGTCGCCTGCTCGCGTGCCTGGGGCTGTCCAGCCTGAAGGCGCTGGACCCCATTGCGCCAATCGTTCGTTACGAGCGAGAGCGCCCGGCGAGCTGCTGCATATCGACACAAAGAAGCTCGGGCGCATCGTGCAACCCAGCCACCGAGTGACAGGCGATCGCCGCGATGCCACGCGAGGCGCAGGCTGGGAGTTTGCTCACGTGGCCATCGACGATCACTCGCGAGCGGGCTTCGTGCAGATGCACGACGATGAGCGCAAGGGCTCGGCCGTCGCGTTCCTGCAGGCCGCCGTGGCTCACTACGCGGCCTTGGGCGTGACCATCAAGCGCCTGATCACCGACAACGGATCGGCCTATCGCTCACAGTTGTTCGCCAGGACTTGCCAAGCCTTGGGTATCAAACACTCCTTCACCAGGCCCTATCGCCCACAGACCAACGGCAAGGCCGAGCGATTCATCCAGACCTGTCTGCGCGAGTGGGCCTATGGCCGCGTCTGGGCCAACAGCAAGGAACGCACAACATCGTTGCCTGCGTTCCTGAGCTACTACAACGCCAGGAGGCCGCACTCGGCCTTGGGCTACAAATCTCCAGCTTCCCGACTTGGCGGGAACAACCTATTGCAACTCGACAAGGAAAGGTTTCGAGCAGGTCATCCCCTAACCAATCCTCGAAATGGTAGACAAGCCGTCGCACCAACGGAGGGTGAACGGAGGTGTCGGCGTCTGTACCAAGTCCCCACCCGCCTGCGACTTCGGGTTCTAGAACGTAGCTCAAGCAATGCTTCCTCAATCAGTTCAGGTTCAGGTCGATGCTGGCGCCAATTCTTGTCGCGCCGCGGTGGGTGTGCACGCGCTTCAACACAATCTACAAGAAGTCGTTGCGCGCGCGCCGCGAACGTCCGCTATCCCACGAATTCTGAGGCGCGGCCGACCGACTGCTACTGGCCGACTCTTGCCACAGCAGCGCCCTATGGAATCATCGATCAAATACGCGCCGCAAGTATTTGAAGCATCTTGGCGAGGCCGGTATCCGTTGAACCATAGGGATAGTCGAAGTATTCAATCTGCAGCCACTGTGCTTCCTGGCCTGGATGAACGTACTTCTCAAAATCGTCTACCAGTAACACTTGGTGCGCATGCACGCCAGGGACAAATTGCAGGTCTTTTGTCTCACCGTGCCAAGTGATGTACTCCATATCCGCGAACCAGGCGGGCGCGACTTGCTCGTCGACCAGCAAGCGCGCGATCTTTCGGAATCGCTCTTCCTTGACGGTGGTGAACATAACGATGCGAGGAAAAAGCTCGGCGCAACGAGTTAGAAACTCGGCCAGACCCGGTCGGGGTATCTGGCTCATCGCGTTTGAGATCAAGGGCAAGGACGTAGTTGTTCATGAATAGACCTTGGAGCGACTGCGGGAAAGTCCGGTCCTGGCCCGAAGTCTGCCCTCTATTCGTAGCTTACAGCGGCAGCCAAGGTTGGCTGCTCGTCTTGCATTTGTGTAAGGCATTCCTGGAGTTGCTTGGCATCGAGCGGAAGGCGGTCTTCAAGGGAAGCCCAACCGACTAAGCGCAGCCGATGCGGCATGTCCACCAAGCCTGTGATGGCGTCCCAAAAAGCATTCCAGTTGTTCCCGTACCAACCTGGAAAATCGAGCGAGGTCATCAGCCGTTGCTGAAGTTCGAGCGAACTTCTCACATCGCGCAGGCCTATCGTCACTTCACTTTCGCGTGCTGTCATCGTCACCCCTATCGCCTCATTCTTGTCACAACTGCCGACCTGTACCGAAGGTCTGCTGATGGCCGCATGCCGTCATGGGCAGGAAGCGGCGAGCGCCTAACTCAATCAAGAAATCTGAATCCGGCGCAAGTGACAAGAGCGCGCATCCTGGCAGCCCAGCGTTCCTATGTCTTCGCCAGAAACGCCGCAACCAAGGCATTCGCATGCCCGTGCCCCATCTGATGCTCGGTCTTGAGCTTGCTCACAAGCTCCATGTGCTTGCGAGAATCGGCGTTCTCGAGAATACCCATCCAGTGCGCAATCGGCTGCTCGTATGTCTTCTCGATGGAAGGAAAGTACGAGGCGGGTCCCTTCACCTTTGTCGGTTCCGTCATTGCTTCTCCATTGGCAAGTTGAGTGCGCCGATTGTGCCAACACCGCCCGCGGGCAGCACGTCTTCCTGTTCGACGACGCTAGTTGGCGCCGCCCGCATCAAGCGCAGGCGGTCTCGTCAGGTCTGCGTCGATGCCCATGACTTCGCTGGCGCGTTCCACGGCTTGCCAGAGTGGCGCTGGCATCTGCAAGATTTCTTCGGGCGAATTGGCGCGCGCGATCCAGGCGTTGATCTGATGGTGCTGGTCGGGCGTCAGCAAGTCGAGGTTCAGCATCTCGTCGATGGTCTTCATGTTTGTTCTGCGGGGTGGCTCTCTGGCGTGGATGTGCGGCCGCGAACGCCTGGTTCAAGGTGAATGAACGGCGGGCCGTGAGCCGGAGTGTTGCACGGACGGCCGGCGGTTCGAGGTGAACATGGCATCGGCGCTGAAGGGCATCGGGTCTCCTACACGATCTTGCGCAAGCGACCGGCGCCCGGGTGCGAGCCGCAGGTTCACGTTGCAGCATGTCGGCGTTCAAACGTCGTCCCCACATGACGGAGGTACCCAGATGTCCAGACTCAACGACGAATGGAAGGTCGGCAAGCACGGCCCGCTCGAAATGCTGGGCGAGGGCTTGCACACCGTGGCGGGCGAAATCGACATGCCGCTCGGCCATTTTCCGCGTCGCATGACCGTGCTCTCACTGCCGGACCGCCGGCTCGCCGTGTGGAGCGCGATTCCGTTGCGCGAGCGGGAGATGGAGCAACTCGAGGCGATGGGGTCGGTGGCGTTCCTGATCGTTCCCGGCATTGCGCACCGCCTCGACGTCAAGGCCTGGAAGCGACGCTATCCGGCCGCGCAGGTCGTCTGCCCGCCGGGCGCGCGAGAGGCCGTGTCCGAGGCCGTGCCGGTGGATGCGACTGCCAACGTGTTCGGCGACCCGAGCGTGGAGTTCCTCTGCGTGCCGGGTGTGGAAGACAAGGAAGCCGCGCTGATCGTGCGGCGCTCCGACGGGACCTCGCTGGTTGTCAACGACATCATTGCCAATGTGCATCATCCCGACGGGCTGGGCGCCAAGGTGATGGCACGCCTCATGGGCTTCGGCGTGAAGGAGCCGCAGATGCCGTGGGTCGGCGAGAAGATGTTCGTGAAGGACCATGCGGCCACGGCGGCAGCCATGCGCGCGTGGGCGGCCGAGCCGGGCCTGGTGCGCATCGTCGTGAGTCATGGCGATGTGATCACGGACCGACCGCGCGAGGTGCTGGAAAGGATTGCTGGCGAAGTGGCCGATTGAGTGGCGAAGAATGAATCTGCAGTGGGTTCGAGGCTCGATGTGGCCCTGACTCAAGCGCGGTTCCGGCCCCGCGCGCCTTCAAGAGGACAATCCCCCCAGCCCCATTCGAAATCAAAGCCACGACCATGCCCCGCCTCGACGACCCCCTCCACGACGCCGAAATCGGCTCCCGCGACAGCACGCTCGACACCACCCGCATCGACGACGTGCGCATCGGCGCCGTTCGCCCCCTCATGACGCCCGCGCTGCTGCAAGAGCGCGTGCCCGTGCGCGACAACACGCTGGCGCTGGTCGAGCGCAGCCGCGCGGAAATCGCCGACGTGCTGCACGACCGCGACGACCGGCTGGTGGTGGTGGTCGGGCCATGCTCCATCCATGACCACGACCAGGCGATCGAATACGCGCACCGCCTGAAGACCGTCGCCGATTCGCTGCAGGACGACCTGATCATCGTCATGCGCGCCTATTTCGAGAAGCCGCGCACCACCGTGGGCTGGAAGGGCTACATCAACGACCCGCACCTGGACGGCAGCTTCGCCATCAACGAAGGGCTGGAGCGCGCGCGGCGCCTGCTGCTCGAGCTGACGACGCTGGGCCTGCCCACGGGCACCGAGTTTCTCGACCTGCTGAGCCCGCAGTTCATTGCCGACCTGATCGCCTGGGGTGCCATCGGCGCGCGCACCACCGAGAGCCAGAGCCACCGGCAGCTGGCGTCGGGCCTGAGCTGCCCGGTCGGCTTCAAGAACGGCACGGACGGCAGCGTCAAGGTCGCGGCCGACGCCATCCTCGCGGCCCGCGCGCCGCACGCCTTCATGGGCATGACCAAGATGGGCATGGCCGCGATCTTCGAGACGCGCGGCAACGACGACTGCCACGTGATCCTGCGCGGCGGCAAGGCGCCCAATTATTCGGCGGCGGATGTCGCGGCCAGCTGCGAGGCGCTGCTGGCGAACGGCCTGCGGCCGCAGGTGATGATCGACGTCTCGCACGGCAACAGCAGCAAGCAGCACCAGCGGCAGATCGTGGTCGCCGAAGACGTGGCGGCGCAGATCGCGGGCGGCGAGCGGCGCATCACGGGCCTCATGATCGAGAGCCATCTGGAAGAAGGGCGGCAAGACCTGAAGCCGGGCGTGCCGCTGAAGCACGGCGTGTCGATCACCGATGCGTGCATCAGCTTCGGGCAGACGGTGCCGGTGCTGGAAGGGCTGGCTTCGGCTGTGAAGGCGCGGCGGCGGCTGGTGAAGAGGTAAGGGGCCGCGAGCCTTCGAGGGGGCAGGCCTCAAGAGCCGAAGTTCTGTGGACAGCGTCTACTTTTGGGATAAAGTTGTGGACGGTGTGCACATTGGAAGGTCCGGCATCTTCCTTTCGCACCCGAATCACGCGGCGCCTGCGTCAGGCCGCCACTCGAATTTGCGAAGGAGAAATCATGAGCAAGGTATTCGTCAACATCGGACTCAGCCTCGACGGCTACATGGCCCCGGAAGGCATGACCATGGGCAAGCCCGAGTACAAGAACTGGGGCGCGAAGTGGGGCGCGATGATGGCCTGGATCTTCAATCAACAGTACTTTCGCGAGAACCTCCTCAAGCTCGGGCCGGGGGGAGAGACGGGCCCGATCAACGACCTGGTTCGCAGCACCGTGGAGCGCATCGGCGCCAACATCATGGGCAAGCGCATGTTCGATCAGGGCGAGGTCGCCTGGCCGGAAGAGGCGCCGTTTCACACGCCGGTCTACGTGCTGACCCATGAAAAGCGCGAGCCATGGGTGCGCCCCGGCGGGACGACCTTCTACTTCGTCAACGACGGGCCGGCGCGTGCGCTGGAACTGGCCCGGGAGGCCGCGGGCAGCCGTGATATTCGAATCGCGGGCGGGGCGGATGTGATCCAGCAGTACCTGGGGCTGGGTGTGGTCGACGAGCTGGAGATCGCGTTGCGCCCGTGCTGTTCGGCAGTGGCCGGCGTCTGTTCGAGAACATGAGCGAGCCGATGCCGCAGTTTCGTATTGACAGGGTTCTCGAGGGGCCGACCGCCACACACTTGCGCTACGTGCGCCAGTAGCATCGCTCCTCGCAAAGCCTGTGGGCCGACGCGTGGCCGTGTGCGAATGAAAAGGCCGTTCATGAACAATGCGCCATGACCCCTACTGAAAGACACGACCCCGATCTCGTCCCGACGCACACGACCGCCGCCACCGCCTCTGTCGCGCGCTGGGTGGCGCAGCATCATGGCCTTGCGGTGCAGCAGTGCCACCTGATCCGGCGTGGCCTCAACGACAACTACGCGCTGCGCATGGCCGACGGCAGCCGGTACGTGGCGCGCCTGTATTCGATCCGCCCGCGTGGCGGCTTCAACGTCGATTTCGAAGTGGCGCTGCTGACGCATCTGGCGGCCAGGGGCGCGGGGGTGACGGAGCCGGTGCCGGCGGCGGATGGGCGCTCGCACGTCCAACTGCAGTTCCCCGAAGCCGCGCGCGTTGGCCCTGTTTCGCCATGCAGAGGGCACGACGCCCGACACGCTGGACGAGTTCGAGCTGACCGGCCGCACGCTGGCCCACATCCACGAAGCGGCGCGCGACTACGCGGGCCCGCCGAGCCGCTACACGCTGGACGGCCACCACCTGGCCGGCAGGACCCTGGGTTACCTGAAGGCCTATCCGGAGCTGGACGCGCAGCTGCTGGAAACGTACGGCCAACTGATGCAGCGCCTCGTCGAAGAGCTGGCCGCGGCCGAAAACGGGCTCACACGGGTCGTGTGCCACGGCGACACGCACGGCTTCAACAACCATGTGGCCACCGACGCGGCCGGCGTCAAGCAAAGCGTGTTCTTCGACTTCGACGACGCGGGCCCAGGCTTCCTCGCATACGACCTGAGCGTGATGTCCTGGTCGTACCTGTTTCGCAAGGGCCTCAAGGAGCCCGACGACACACTGCGCGAGCGCTGGACGCACTACCTGCGCGGCTACCGCGCGGGCGGCGGCGAGGTGAGCGAGCGCGACGTGGCCGCGCTGCCGCTGTTCATCCAGCTTCGGCACCTGTGGAACCTCGGCGAGGCAGCCGGGCGGCTGCATCACTGGGGGATGAGTTCAGTGCCCGTGGACTGGCTGCGAAAGCAGGTGGATGTTCTCGAGGCGTGGAAGGGGCTGGACCTGCGCGCCTGACGCCCCCGCCACCGGGGTATGGCTCATGGGCTTACAGGCCTTCGATGATCCGCAGATCCCGTTCGGCGCCGTCGCCGAGTGCGACCAGCGCGGCCTGGTAGTCGGGGCTGTCGTGAACGGCTTTCGCATGCTCGACGCTGTCGAATTCGACCAGCACGGTGCGCTCGTTCAGCCCGAACTCGTACACCTTGGCCGGCAGCCCGCGTGCCAGAAAGCGTCCGCCGCCGGAGGTGATGGCCGGGCCGGCCAGCTTGGCGTAGGCCGCAAGTTTGTCGGCGTCCTTGATGGCGCGGTACGCACTGACCCAGTAGGCTTTTGCCATGGTGATTTCTTTCAGGTTTTGGGGGAGCAAACAACGAGCGGCGCAATCGCGTGGCCGCTTCGGGCCGGATTCTGCCGGAGCGCGCAAAAAGCTGCTGGCGGCGCGTGCCCTGGCAACGCTCTAGGCGGACGGCGCGTCGCCCACCTGGCCCAGCGAAGACCTGAAGGCCTCCAGCAGGTCGTTGAAATCGGCGCGTTGACGCCCTTCGGCCATGGATAGCGCGGACACCGCAATCGGAATGCGCGGCGACACGGGTCTGCACGACAGCGACTCGTTGCCTGCGAAACCGGCCGTGAAGGAGTCGATCACGCAGGGGCCGAAGCCGTCGAGCGTCAGCAGCAGCGCGGACTGGTACGTTTGCGCGGACAGCCGCGTTCCGGTGAACACCGCGCTCTCCGACAGGAGCCCGAGCAGCGCTCTGCCAACGGGGTCGTCCTTGTCGATGCCGATGAATTCGCGGGTCGCCATTTCCGCGATGCCCATGTCCGACGTGTCCGCGCCTGAATCAGCGCAATCACGGCGCTCGACCCACACCAGGTGTCCGACGCCCACGATTTGCGAATCCACCGAAGGCGCGTCGATTTCTCCATAAGCGATGCCAAGATCGCATTCACGCAAGGCCACGGATCTGGCGATTTCGTCGGAATGAAGGATCTTGATCGACACCACGCTTTTCGGATTGCCGGCCTTGAAGATATTCAAGGCGCGCGACAGGCAATTGGTGGAAAGCGACGGCACGATGGCAATGCGGAATTGCGCCAGTTGGTCGGGCTTGAGCGATTGCGCCAGCCGCCTCAATTCATCGACCTGCTCGAATATCTTGTTGGACCGCAGATAGAGCTGCCGCGCCTCCGGCGTCGGCTTCAGCCCGCCCTTCTCGCGCACGAAGAGCGCATAGCCGAGCTGCAGCTCCGCATGCTTGAGCGTCTGCGTCACCGCGGGCTGCGTGACGTTGAGGATTCTGGCCGCCGCGCTGACGCTGCCCGACAGCATGATGGCGTTGAAAACCTCGATGTGCTTGAGTCTCATAGGGGGCCATAAGAGCAGCTTATCGTGCTCCGCAAAATTCTAATTTGATGCATCCACAGGTGCCCATGCAAAATTTGAACCACTGAAATCCATCAGCAAGAACCTGCATCGAGAACACATGGCACACGCATTGGCAACAGACGGCAAGGAGCGGCAAAAAGTCGATCCGCGCCTCTTTGAAAACCCCGAAGTCTGGCAGGCCTGCGTCGATCTTGCAGCCTGTTTCCGGATGGCGTCGGTGCTGGGAATGGAAGAGGGCATTTGCAACCACCTCTCCGCCGTCGTTCCCGGTTTCGACAATTACTTCATCGTCAATCCGTTCGGCCTGGCGTTCGATGAAATCCGCGCCTCCGACCTGATCATTTGCGACTTCGAGGGCAACGTGGTCAAGGGCGATCGGCCGCCTGAAATCACCGCGTATTTCATTCATGCGCGGGTACACAAGAACCTGCCGCGCGCCCGTGTCGCGTTCCACACGCACATGCCGTATGCCACCTGCCTGTCGATGGTCGAGGGGCAGCCGCTGCAATGGGCCGGCCAGACCTCGCTGAAGTTCTACGGGCGCACCGCAGTCGACGAGTTCAACGGCCTGGCCCTCGACGAGAAAGAGGGGGACCGCATTGCCGGGGCCATCTGCGATGCCGACGTCGTCTTCATGCGAAACCACGGCGTGATGGTGATCGGCAAGACCATCGCCGAAGCCTGGAACGACCTGTACTACCTCGAGCGGGCCTGCCAGGTGCAGGTGCTGGCCGAGTCGACGGGCAGAAAGCTGGTGCCGGTGTCGCCCGAAATCGCCGCCGCCACTTACGCCCAGATGCGCGCCGGCGGCAATGAAAGCGCGATCCAGCACCTGGAAAGCGTCAAGCGACGACTCCTTGCCAGCCACCCCGATTACCTGCTCTGACTCCCCTTCAAAGATGAAACGCTCTCTCCTCCATTTCGCCATCGCTGCTTTCGCGTTCACTGCCGCAGGTGCCCATTCGGCCGAGTTGACCGGCCGGTTGAAGGCCATCAAGGAGCGGAACTTCATTACGGTGGCGTACCGCGAATCGTCGGTTCCATTCTCTTACCTCGGCGGCAACGGCCAGCCCATCGGCTATGCGCAGGACATCTGCCTGAAGATCGTGGACGACATCAAGACCCTGATCGGCAGCCCGAACCTGGAGGTGAAGCGCCAGGCCGTGACATCGCAGAACCGCATTCCACTGATGCAGAACGGCACCATCGACCTCGAGTGCGGCTCCACGGTCAACAACCCGGAGCGGCAGGCGCTGGTGAGTTTCAGCACCACTTACTTCGTGGTCGGCTCGAAGTTCGTTTCGCGCAAGTCCGACAACCTGCAGACGCTGAAAGACCTGAAGGGCAAGTCCGTCGTCGCGACCACGGGTTCGAACACGGTGCAGCGAATTCGCGGCATCGACCGCAAGGAAGGCCTGAACCTCAACGTCATCCTGGCGAAGGATTTTTCGGACAGCATGCTGACCTTCACCTCGGGCCGCGCCGAGGCCTTCTTCGAGGACGACATCAACCTGATCGGGCAGATCGCGTTCTCGCGGCTCGACCCGAATGACTTCCGCCTGAGCACCGACACCCTGAGCCGCGACCCCTACGCGGTCATGCTGCCGCGCGGCGAGCCGGAGTTCAAGGCCGTGGCCGACAAGACGATTGCCACGCTGTATTCGAGCGGCGAGATCAAGGCGCTGTACGACAAGTGGTTCCAGTCGCCGATTCCGCCGCGCGGCGTCAACCTGCACTTTCCGCTGAGCGACGCGCTGGCCAAGGTGATCGCAAAGCCGACGGATTCGCCGAACCCGGCGGACTACTGAAGAAGAAGCTGGGAAGCCGCATCGGCGGCGGGATGGGCGATCATCCCGCCCATGAATTCACCTCGAGGCCCCCGCTGGCGCTGGCTGCCCGCCGAAGGCAGCTGGCGCTACCACCTGCTTCTGGCGGCCCTGGGCATCTTCGTGCTGGGCCCGCTGGCCGGCGTGACGGCCGCCTACATGAACCTGTCGCTCGGCTTCTTCGTCGGTGGGCAGGTGCTGGCGGGGCTGCTGGGCTCGGCCGTCACCGCGGGCTATGGCGCCAGCGGGCGGCATGGCGCCAACTACGTGCAGACGGCAGCGGCCTCGGTGGCCAGCATGAGCGGGCTGGGCGTGCTGCTGCAGGCCATGGCGTGGATGGGGCTGCCGCAGCCGCCGGCATGGCAGATGGCGCTGTACCTGGGCTGCGTCGGCATGTTCGGCGTGGGCGTGGGCATGCTCTACACGCCGGTGCTGGTGGACCGCATGCGCCTGGCTTTTCCCTCGGGGCTGGCGGTGGCCAACATCCTGCGGGCGCTGACCGACCCGGTGCTGTTGCTGCGCTCGGTGAGCCAGCTCGGCGGCGGCATGGCGCTCGGGCTGGCGAGCGGACTGGCGTCCGTGCGCCTGCCTTTGCTGGGGGCCATCGGGCTGTCCGCATCGACCTTCGGCGCTGGCCTTGTCATCGGCGCGCGCATCGGCATTCCGGCGGCGACGGGCGGGCTGATCGGCGTGGCGCTGCAACCGTACTTCGTGTCGATCGGATGGCTGCAGGCCGGTGACCCGCCGCGCAAGATCATGTTCCTCATCGCGCTGGGCGCGATCATGGGCGCGGCGCTGGTCGACATGGCGCTGATCTTCGCGCGGGCCCTGCCTTGGAGCCCGTGGCGCACCGCGAGCGATGCGGCGCCGCCCGCCGCCGAAACAGGGCCGCGCCTTGGCAGCATGCGGCTCGTGCTGTGGGTGGCGTTCTGGGCAGGGGCCACGGTGGCCTGCGGCCACTGGTTGCTGGGGCAGCCGGTGTTCTATCTCGCCGTGGCCGTGGCGCTGGTCTTTCTGTTTGCGCTGGTCAACGGCATCTCGGTGGGCGTGAGCGATGCCAACCCGATTTCTTCGGCCTTCGTCGTGACCATCGTCATCCTCGCCGCGCTGGGCCTGCGCGACCCCGGCGTGGGCCTGATGGCCGGCGCGGTGCTGCTGGTGGCGACCGGCGTGGCCTGCGACATGCAGCAAGACCGCTCCACCGGCTGGCGGCTGGGCACGTCGCGCGCCATGCAGTTCCGCTACCAGGTGCTGGGCGTGGTCGTGGGTGCCGTGCTTGCGGTGGTGTTCGCGCGGCTGTTCATGGCGGCCTATCCGGTGCTGCTGCAGGACCAGACGGTGCTCAAGGCCGACCAGCAACCGGCCGAATGGAGCTCGGCCATGACGTACAAGTTCGTCGGCGTGCTGCGCAGCCTGACCACCGACCTGCCGTTCCAGCGCATCGCCATCGGCGTGGGCATAGCGGTGGGCGTGGCCATCGAGGGGCTGCGCAAGTGGCTGCGCCCGCGCGGCTTCGTGCTCGACGCGATCGTGCTGCCTTCGCCCTATGCGCTGGCCTTCGGCGGCTTCGTCAGCTTGCCGACGTCGCTGTGGCTGGGCGCGGGCGGCATCGTGGGCAGCCTGTGGACGGCGCGCGCGCCGGTGCGACGCGATGCGCCGCAGGACATGAGCAGCGCGTCGCTGTTCGGCGGCGGGCTGATTGCCGGCGACGCGCTGGCGGCGGTGGGGCTGGGTGTCGCGAGCCTGTTGGCGCTGGTGACTTAACCAGGCAGACAGACCGTTCTACAATGAATTTCCGCCTCCCGCACCCGCCCCTATCCGCAAGACAACCACGCCCGAATCATGAAGCTGGTCATTGTCGTGTTGGAGGGTGTGCAGGCATTGGACGTCGCGGCGCCGATGGACGTCTTCACCGAGGCCAACAACTTTCTCCCGCCCGAGCACCACTACCAGATCGAGCTCGTGGGCATGCGCGCGGGCAGCGTGCGTTGTGCCAACGGCATGCAGCTGCATGTGGGCACCGGCTACCTCGAGCATGAAGGCCAGCCCGACCTGCTGCTGGTCGCGGGCGGCCCCAAGCTGCCGGCGGTGAACGGCTACGAGCCCGCCTTTTTGCAGTGGCTGAGCGAGAAGGCCGCGGGCTCGCGGCGCTTCGGTTCGGTGTGCAACGGCGCCTTTCCGCTGGGCCACGCAGGCCTGCTCAACGGCAAGCAGGTGACGGCGCATTGGCACGACGTCGACCGGCTCATTGCGCAGTTCCCCCGGGCGCGCGTGCGGCCCGACAAGATCTTCGTGCGCGACGGCAGCCTGTTCACCTCGGCCGGCGTGGCGGCGGGTGTCGACCTGTGCCTGGCGCTGGTCACGGAAGACTGGGGCCACGAGCTGGCGCTGCGCATCGCCAAGCGGCTCATCGTGTACATCCGCCGCGAGGGCGGGCAGTCGCAGTACAGCCCGTTCCTGGCGGTCGGGCCGAAGGAAGAGACCATCGTGGCGAAGGTGCTGCGCCACGTCACGGACCACATCGACGAGCAGTTATCCATCGAGCAACTGGCCGACGCGGTGGGCGTGAGCCGGCGCACCTTCTCGCGCGTGTTCGCCAAGGACGCGAAGATGACGCCGTCGGCCTTCGTCGAGCAGGTGCGCGTCGACTTCTGCCGCAAGCTGCTCGAAGAGACCGACCTGCCGCTGAAGACGGTGGCGTTCCGCTGCGGCTTCCACAGCGCCAACCAGATGCGCGTGATCTTCGCGAAGCGGCTCGACACCACGCCGCGCGAGTACCGCCTGCGCTTCAGGTCCGAAGCGCCGGTGCAGCCGCGCGAAGAGCCGCGCGAAGGGGCGACCGGGCTGCCTTCGGGCACGGGCGCCGGCAGCGTCGCCGTCGCCGACCTGTAGCGGCAAGCTGCGGCCCCCAGCCGCGCGAATGGCCTGAAAACGGCCATCAATGGCGCAAACCGCACCACGCTCGCGGCCTGCGCAGAGGGTGCCGCCCATAGACTTTTTACGTCGCTTCCGCGAGCCGTGAACAAGGCCCGTGGGGGAGCCACACCTTCCACAGGAGCACGTATCAACACCACGCAAACGCTGAGCCCGGCGGACATTCCGCGGCAGGCATCCATCCGGTATCTGCCGGTCAATCTCTTTGCCTCGGTCATGGGCATCTCGGGCCTGGCCACGGCCTGGCGGCAGGCCAGCCACCAGTTCGGCGCGAGCCCGCTCGTCGACGCAGCGATCAGCAGCGTGGCCGTCGCGGTCTTCGTCGTGCTGTGCGTGGCCTACGCGGCCAAGGCGGTGCTGCATCCGGCCGTGGTGCGCAGCGAGTTCCAGCACCCGATCGCGGGCAACTTCTTCGGCACCATCACCATCGCGATCCTGTTGATCTCGGCGGTCGTGGCGCCGGTCAGCAGCCGCGCGTCGCAGGTGCTCTGGAGCGTGGGCGCGGCGAGCACCATCGCGCTGTCCTTCACCATCGTGAGCCGGTTGCTGCGCGGCAAGGTCGACGCGGGGCACTCGGTGCCGGCGTGGCTGATTCCGGGCGTGGCCACGCTCGACATCACGGTGGCCGGCGGCACCATGCCGATGAGCTGGGGGAGGGAGCTCAACCTGTTTTCGCTGGCGGTGGGAACGATGGTGGCGCTGGTCTTCTTCACGATGATCGTGTCGAGGCTCATCCACCACCACGAGAAGCTCGCGAACGAGATGGTGCCGTCGCTGATGATCCTGATCGCGCCTTTCGAAGTCGGCTTTCTCGCGTACACCCACTTCTTCCAGCGTGTGGACGCCTTCGCCGCGATGCTCTTCTACTTCGGCCTGTTCGTCTTCTTCTCGCTGGCCTTCAAGATCTTCAAGCGGAGCATTCCGTTCGCCACCGGCTGGTGGGCACTGAGCTTTCCCATCGCCGCGCTCAGCAACGCCGCGCTGCGCTATGCGGAGCACGTCGGGCATCCGGCGATGACGGCATTGGCGGTGGCGCTGCTCGCGTTCCTGAGCCTGCTCATTGCCGTGCTGCTGTTCCGCACGATCCGGCTCGTTGCGAGCGGCAAGCTGCTCGCGCCGAAGTGAGCCGCCTTCATTGAATTCATCCACTCACCGGTCCATTGCCATGTCGAACTCCGCACCCACTTCATCCGCCGATATCGCCCTCGAAGAGAAGCCCGCCGCAACCACCACCAACACCGCCGAATGGGATCAGGTCGGCAACTGCAGTTGCCTCGATCAGCTCAAGGCCGCGCCGGGCAGCGCGTCGGATCAAGGCCAGAAGCCTTCCTGACGCGTTGCGGCGGTTTGCGGGGAGGGCGGGCGACACCGCCGAGAATCCCCCGCATGCCTCACGCCGTTTCCCTTCTCCGCGCCGCGCGCCTGGCGCGAAGCGCCAAACCCTTTCTCGCGCGCGGCGGTTTCAAGCGCGAGCGCTGCGCGGGCTGCCGCCTGGTGCCCAGCCATTGCATGTGCGCCGTGCGCCCGTCGGTGGCAACGCGTGCGGGGGTGTGCCTGCTCATGGCCGACATCGAGCCGCTCAAGCCGACCAACACCGGTTGGCTGGTCGCCGACGTGGTGGCCGACACTTTCGCGTTCGGCTGGGCGCGCACCGAAACCGATCCCGCGCTGCTGGCCTTGTTGAGCGACCCGCAGTGGCAACCGTATGTGGTGTTTCCGGGGCAGTACGCGGCGCCCGAGCGCGTGGTCTCGCGCGTGCCGCCGCCGGACCCGGCCAGCGGCGAAGCCGGCAAGCGCCCGCTCTTCATCCTGTTCGACGGGACCTGGGGCGAAGCGCGCAAGATGTTCAGCAGGAGCCCGTGCCTCGACGCGTTTCCGGTGCTGAGCCTGCAGCCCGAGCAGATCACGCAGTACAAGCTGCGCAACTCGGGCCGGGGCGATCACTTCTGCACCAGCGAAGTGGCCGCCCTGTGCCTGAACCTGGCGGGCGAGCATGTGGCCGGGCACACGCTGGAGGCCTATCTGGCGGTGTTCACGCACCACTACCTGAGCGCGAAGAACCAGCAGCCCATTGCATGGGACGGCGCCGCGCACCAGCGGCTGCGCGAGGTGTGTGTTCCGCCGTCCGCGTGAGCAGTCGCGCCAGGCGCTGACGGGGCAGCGCCAGGCGTTCACATCGGCGGCATCTTGTCGAACTTGGTCAATTCCGGGTCGAGAAAATCCCACGCGTGTCCACGCACGGCATACGTGACGGCCTGCGGCTTGTAGCGGCCGGGGTCGTCCAGGCTCGCGGCATGCACGGTGAAGACGTCGGGCATCGCCGCAAAGGTCATGTACACGGGCGAGCCGCACGTCGGGCAGAACGCCCGGGTCTTGACGTTGCCGCTGTCGCCGACCAGGTCCCACAGCGCGGCGTTGCCGCTGTGCTTCACGCCGCTGCGCGCAAAGGTGAGATACGAGCCGTGCCCGGTGCCGCTCTTTCGCTGGCAGTCGCGGCACTGGCAGTCGTTCTGGAAGACCGGCTCGCCCGAGATTTCGTAGCGGATGGCGCCGCATGCGCAGCCGCCGGTGTAGGGCTGTTGGGTCATTTGTCTTGTCCTTTCGAGGTTGTGTTTCCAGCGTGAGGCAGGCCGGATGCAACCAATCTAGCCGGACAGGGCGGCACAGGGGGAGTAACAAGTTCGTCGTGAGTCGGCCTGGCGAACCCGTCGGATGTAGTGCGAAAGAATTGTCAAACAGGCGGCTTTTGCTTTGAAGTTCTTACAACTTCAGCGCCGTACATGCCGCTTTCAGACGGTAAAGTGGCCGCCTCCGGTTTCGGATTGTCCGCGACCCTTTCCCACCGCCTCTCGCTCCCCGCTTCTTCATGTCCAACCTCATCGTGCACGGCGGTACGCCGCTGCGTGGCCGCATCACGCCCTCCGCCAACAAGAATGCCGTGCTCCCGGTGCTTTGCGCCACTCTCCTGACCTGGGAACCCCTGACGCTGCACGGCGTGCCCGATATCACCGACGTGCGCAAGATCCTCGAGATCTTCCGCACCCTGGGCAGCGACGTGCGCATGGACCACGAGAGCGGCACGCTCGAGTTGCACCACCGCGAGACCACCTTCGACGCCGCGCTGCACCGGCTGCCCGAAGAAATGCGCTCGTCGATCATGCTGGTGCCGCCGCTGCTCGCGCGCTTCGGCGTGGCGCGGCTGGAAGACAACGTCAAGGGCTGCACGCTGGGCGTGCGCGAGATCGATCCGCACGTGGAGGTGTTCCAGCGCTTCGGCGGCGAAGTGGAGCGCACCGAGGGCTCGCTGCTCGTGCACAGCAAGGGCCGCCTGACGCCCACCGACCACTGGCTGGACTACGCCTCGGTCACGACCACCGAGAACTTCGTGCTGTGCGCGGCCGCCGCGGGCGGCACCTCGACGCTGACCAACGCCGCGTCGGAGCCGCACGTGCAGGAGTTCTGCCGCTTCATGACGCTGATCGGCGTGCGCATCGAGGGCATGGGCACCTCGCGGCTCACGGTGCACGGCGGCGGCACGCTGAAGGGCGGGGAGTTCCGCTTCGACGAAGACTTCCACGAGATCACGACCTTCCTGGCGCTGGGCGCCATCACCGGCGGCGACGTGGTGGTGCGCAACAGCGCGCCTGAAAACTTTCCGCTGCTCGACCGCACTTTCGCCAAATTCGGCGTGCAGATCGTGCATGAAGACGGCTGGTCGCGCGCCATCCGCGGCGGCCCGCTGAAGGTGCAGACGCCGTTCACGAGCAACGTGCTGACCAAGGTCGAGGCCGCGCCGTGGCCTTACTTTCCGGTCGACCTGCTGCCGATCTTCATCGCGCTGGGCGTGCGCGCCCAAGGCAACGCGATGTTCTGGAACAAGGTGTACGACGGCGCGCTGGGCTGGACCGGCGAGCTGTCGAAGTTCGGCGCGCACGTGTTCTCGTCGGACCCGCACCGGCTCATCACTTTCGGTGGCAATCCACTGACGCCGGCCGTGGTCGAAAGCCCCTACATCATTCGCGTAGCGATCGCGCTGTTCATGGTGGCGGCGAGCATCGAAGGGCGCTCCGAGATCCGCAACGCCACGCCGATCCGGCGCGCGCACCCGCGCTTCGTCGAAAACCTGCGCAGCCTGGGCGTGCAGGTGGAGTGGACCAGCGAGGAGTGACTTGGTGCGGGTGGTGCGGGTGGCGCGGGCTCAGCGAGCCCGTCGCGCTTCCGTCCACACGACGACCACCAGCCCCGCGAGCACCAGTGCCAGACCGGCAAAGGCCGACGCCGCCGGGCGTTCGCCCACCACGAGAACGGCCAGCGCGAAGGCCGTGACCGGCTCCGCCAGCGCCAGCGTGACGCCCGAGGCCCCCGAGATGTGCCGCAGCGCGTGGCTGAACAGCAAATAGGCCACGCCGGTCGACACCAGCCCCAGATAGCCCATGAGGGCCCAGCCCGCCGGCGTGGTCGAGAACGGACCCGAGACCAGCAGCGCGGTGGGCACCGCCGCCGCTGAAGCCACCGCGAACACCCAGAGCGTGACCGTCGCGGGCGGCGACTGGCGCACGAGGCGCTGGCTGACCAGCGTGTAGACGGCGTAGCAGAGCCCGGCCGCGAGACACAGCGCGAGGCCGGCGGCATCGATGCCCGAACCCTCGCCTTCGCGCGGCATCACCATCAGCCAGCCGCCACCGACGGCCAGCAACGTGCCCACCCACCACACCGGCGCGGGCGGCCTGCGCGACACCAGCGATTGCAGCAGTCCGGCCCAGGCCGGACCGCTGCCGACGGTGAGCGCGGTGCCCACGGCCACGCTGGTTGCCTTGACGCCCGCGAAGAAGCACAGGTTGTAGCCCGCAATGCACAGTCCCGCGAGCAGCACCCATCGCCATGCGGCGCGAGGCACGGCCAGCGCCAGTCGCTCGCCGCCGAAGCGGCGCCACCCGATGAAGCCCGCGAAGAACAGCACGGCCACGGCCATTCGCAGTGTGCCGACCCAATAAGGCGAGGTGTGCGACGGCGCAAAGCTCTGGGCGGTGCCGGTGGTGCCCCACAGGGCAGCGGCGGCGATCACCATGGCGGCGCCGGCAAGGGGTGTGGTCTTCTTCGTCATGCGCGCATCGTCGAGCGGTGCGGCGCGTGCAAATGTCGAGAGACTCTCGACCTGGGGCGAGCAGGCAGGTGCTAGCTTGCGCGCAGCTTCCGGGCGCCGAGCTGGCGGTCGCGCCGCAGCGCAAAGCCCAGCGCGCTGGCCGAGCTGTAGCCCACGCGCAGCGCGGTTGCCTCGAGCGGCACGCCGCCCTGCAGCAGCCGCTGCGCCGCGTCGAGCCGGCGTGTGCGCAGGTAGGCTTGCGGCGCCAGGCCCGTCAGTTCGAGCAGCCGCGCATGAAAGCGCTGCGGGCTCAGGAAGAAGAGGGCGGCCATGCGCGCGGTGTCCCAGGGTTCGTGCAGCGCGCGGCCGATGGCGCCGTCGAGCCGCGCAAGGTCGATGCTGCGTCGCGTGAGGATCGAAGGCGCTTCGAGCACATGCGCCAGGTGCCGCTCGGCGCCTGAAGGATCGACATCGTTGCGGCAGGCGGCCGTGACCGCGAAGCGCCGCATGCGGTCCACGCCCGCGTCGTCGGGCGTGTCGATGACCACCATGCGCACGCCGCGTGGCGACATGAAGGCGTGCGCCACGCCGGCTGGAATGATCATGCCGCAGGAGGTGTCGGTGAAGGCCGCGCGGCCGCCGATCTCCAGTTCCATGCGGCCGTCCAGCGCAAACATGATCTGCGCGTGGTCATGGTCGTGGCCCGCGTACTCGCCGCTATAGCAGCGCACGCTGTACGTCGGTCCGGCCTGCATGTCGCTCAGAACGACGGCACGGGGTTGCGCCCCTCGCGCAGCTCGTACACGCCGTTGCGGTTGACGTACACCAGCGTGGTGTCGACCTTGCGCGCGCGCGGGTCGTCGGCGCCGTTCGTCTGGCTGCCGCTGAAGGCGATGTGCATCTCGTCCTTGTCCTTGCCGTCGCCTTCGGCGGCCACAGGAAAGGCCGGCTTGCCGCTGATGTCGAAGCAGTTGCCGCGCGGCGGCTGCGCGGGCCGCTCGGCCTTGAGCACCTTTTCGCAGGCCTCGTCCCCTCCCTGGTTGTCGGCCCCGAGCGCAATGCCTGTGACCATGGGCCGCACCTTGCCGGGCGCCAGCGAGAACACCGACAGCCATTCGCCGCAGGTGCCTTGCCAGCAACTGCCGTTGGTCAGCAGTGTGACGAACTGGCCGGTGGCCAGTCGCTCGACCTTGGTCTGGCCGAGGTTGCCCATGAAGCCCTGGTAGTCGACCGCGTCGTTGCGGCCCGAGAGCTTCCAGCCCTCGGGGCCCTGCTCGAAGAAGTAGGCGCCGAGCCACGCGCCGTCGGGGTGGCCGTTCATGGGGTGGCCGTCTTCGGTCAGCGGCACGGCGTCGGTCAGCATGACGGCGTGGGTGTCGTCCAGGCGCACCACTTCGCGCGGCGAGACCTCGGCCTTCTGTTCGGCCTCGCTGCCCGCGACGGCCTTGCCGTCGTCGCCGATGGTGGGCAGCAGCACGGTGTCGGACTGGTCGGGCGAGCGCCCGGACCCCGCGAATCGGGGAAGGCCAGCGCCATGAGCTCGGCGCGCTTGAGCGTGGCCGACGCGGTGGGGCGGGCGGCCGCCGCCGGGGCGGTGTCCGCAGCCGCGACGGCGGGTGTGTCGGACGTGGCGACGGGGGCTTCCTTCCGCGGGCAGCCCGCGAGCATGACGAGGCCGGCGGCCGCGACGGCGACGGCCATGGCGCGTTGCAGGGGCAGGGGGAGCGAGGTCGTTGGCAGGGGCATGCCGGCGATTGTGCCGAAGCCGCGTGCCGATGACCCCGCTGCCGCCGCGACCTCCGCGCTGGCGGGAGAATGGCCGCCATCCGTCACTCCAGGAAGCTATTCGAATGACCACGCTGCAGCAGATTCTCGGTACCGAACTCCCCCTCATCCAGGCGCCCATGGCCGGTGTGCAAGGCAGCGCGATGGCCATCGCGGTCAGCAACGCGGGCGGGCTGGGCTCGCTGCCGGGCGCGATGCTGAGCCCCGAGGTCATGCGCGCCGAGCTCACGGCCATTCGCGCGGGCACCGACAAGCCCTACAACGTCAATTTCTTCTGCCACACCTCGCCGCAGCCCAGCGCCGAACGCGAGGCCGTGTGGCGCTCCGCGCTGGCGCCGTACTACGCCGAATACGGCATCGACGCGGCGGGCATTCCCGCCGGGCCGGGCCGCAACCCCTTCAGCCCCGACGTGGCCGAGCTGATCGCCGAGTTCCGCCCGCCGGTGGTGAGCTTTCATTTCGGGCTGCCGTCCGACGAGCTGCTGGCGCGGGTGCGCGGCTGGGGCGCGAAGGTGCTGGCCTCTGCCACCACGGTCGAAGAGGCGCTGTGGCTCGAAGCGCGCGGGGTCGATGCGGTCATTGCCCAGGGGCTCGAAGCCGGCGGGCACCGTGGCCACTTCCTGTCGCACGACCTGACCAAGCAGCTCGGCACCTTCGCGCTGCTGCCGCAACTGGTGCGCGCGATCAGGCGGCCGGTGATTGCCGCCGGCGGCATCGTCGATGCCGACGGCGTGGCCGCGGCCATGGCGCTGGGCGCGGCGGGCGTGCAGATCGGCACCGCCTATCTGCTGGCGAACGAGGCGACCACCAGCGCGATCCATCGCGGCGTGCTCAAGAGCGAGGCCGCGCGTCACACGGCGCTCACCAACCTCTTCACCGGCCGGCCCGCGCGCGGTATCGTGAACCGCGTGATCCGCGACCTGGGCCCCATCGGCGCGGTGGCGCCGGAGTTTCCGCTGGCCACCTCGGCCATTGCGCCGCTGCGCGCCAAGGCCGAGGCGAAGGGCAACGGCGATTTTTCTCCGCTGTGGTCGGGGCAGAACGCGACCGGCTGCAGGGAGCTGCCGTCCGCCGAGATCACGCGCGAACTGGCGAAGGGCTTTCGCTGAGCTCAGTGCTCGTAGGCGCCGTTCTTCTTGAGCAGCACCGGCACGCCGTTCTTCAGCGCGTAGACGTCTTCGACCGAAAAGCGCGCGGTGCCGCCGAAGCAGTCGCGGCCCTGGCCTTGCAGCGCGAAGCGGGTGCCGGCCTTGTTCACGCCGATGGTCTTGATGGCGCACGCATCGCTCGGGTCGGCCAGCGACGACTTGCGCGGCGGCGGAAAGCTGCGCGCCACGGTCTTGCCGTTCACGCGGGTCAGCACGCGCAGGGTGGGGCAGGGCGCGTCGGACTCGCCGCCGCAGGTCAGCGTGCCGGCCTGCTCGTAGCTGTGCGGCGATCCGTAGGCGCCTGCGTCGAAGCCCACGCAGAGGCCACTTCGCAGTTGTACCGCTTTGGCATCGAAGCTGCAGGCGGCCCCTTTACGGAACTCGGCGGCATGGGCTTGCGACCCCGGTGCGCACAGCAGGACCAGGGCTGGAAGTAAGCTCGCGGCCAGGAGATGTCGCATGAGAAATTGCCTTCGTCTCGTTTTGCTCCAGTCTATCCAGCACGCCTGACCCATGACCCAACTTCACCTGCCCCTCAAATTCCTCGAACATTCGGCCAGCCCCGGCGTGGCCGAACCCTGGCTGCTGGTGCTGATGCACGGCGTGGGCAGCAACGAGCAAGACCTGTTCGGCCTGGCGCGCATGGTGCCGCC
This sequence comes from Variovorax sp. E3, assembly GCF_016082275.1. Classification (GTDB taxonomy): domain Bacteria; phylum Pseudomonadota; class Gammaproteobacteria; order Burkholderiales; family Burkholderiaceae_C; genus Variovorax. The sequence continues at coordinate 14,683 of NZ_MOWM01000025.1, read as the reverse complement.
GCAGTTCCATGTGCTGAGCCTGCGCGCGCCCTATGTGCTGTCGCCCGATGCCTATGCGTGGTTCGAGTTCCAGTTCCTGCCCAATGGCGAGCGGCTCATCAACGAAGAGCAGGAGCGCGAGAGCCGCTTCCTGGTCGGCGAAATGATCGCCTCGGCCGCGCAGCAGCTCGGCGTGCCGGCCGAGCGCGTGATCGTCGGCGGCTTCAGCCAGGGCGGGATCATGGCGCTGTCGCTGCTGCTGACCCAACCCGGGAGCGTGCGCGCCGCGATGGTGTGGCACAGCCGGCTGCTGTCGCAGGTGGTGCCGCACGTGGCGCCGCCCGAGGCCTTCGAGGGCAAGGCGCTGTGGGTGAGCCACGGCAGTTCGGACAACGTGATTCCCCCGAGCGCCGCGCAGGCCACGCGCGAGCTGGCGCGCACCTTGCCGCTGGCGCTGTCGGGCGCCGACTTCCCGGGCGCGCACGAACTGCGCCCGGCCGAGCTGCAGGCCACGCTGGCGTGGCTGCAGTCGCTCAGCGCGCCCGCAGGCGCGCCATGACCATCGCTTCCATTTTGCGCACCCGTTCAGCGCTGTCCGCTTCGGGCTGCACCAGCAGCCGGTAGCGGCGGGCGCCCGTCTTGCAGACCGACTGAACTTCCGTCGCGTCGGGGCGTCACAGGGCGTTACGACGATGAGGGCGTGGTGCGGCCTTTCTTGGTGCACCATAGCCTTCGTCTCTGTGCGCCCTCTACGCAAGCAAAGGAACCCGACCCATGTCCGAAAGCGACATCCGCGACACGCGCGACGCTCCCGAATTCCGCCCCCGCCGCGAAACGCCCGTGGGCACGATCATCGTCATCGTGCTGGTGCTGCTGGCGGCCGGCTTCTTCGGCTGGCGCTGGTACCAGCAACAACAAAAGCCCCCGGAGCCCGTGCCCGTGGCCGCCGCGCCCAACGACGCACCGCCACCCGCGCCCCCCGCCGCGGTCGAGCCCAAGGGCCCGCAGAACCCGGTCGACGCGCTCGCGCCGCCCGACGCCGCGCTGCCCAAGCTCGCCGATTCCGATTCGCGCGTGATGAAGGCACTGGCCGAGCTGCTGGGCGCGAAGAACGCCGAGTCCTTCCTGCGCTCCGACGGCATCGTGCGGCGCTTCGTGGCCACGGTCGACAACCTCGCGCGCGAGCAGGCGCCCGCCAGCGCATGGCCGGTGCAGCCCACGGGCCAGCGCTTCATCACCGAAGGGCAGGGCGAGGCGCAGACCATCTCGGCCAACAACGCCGCGCGCTACAACGGCATCGTGCTGCTCGCGCAGTCCATCGACCCGGCCAAGGCCGCGGCGGTGTACGCCAGGCTTTACCCGCTGTTCCAGCAGGCGTATGAAGAGTTGGGCTACCCGGGCCGCTACTTCAACGACCGGCTCATCGCCGTGATCGACCACCTGCTGCAGGCGCCCGAGCCCAAGGGCCCGGTGCATGTGCGGCTGGTCGAGGTGAAGGGCGACGTGCCCTCGCAGCGGCCGTGGGTGCGCTACGAGTACGTCGACCCGCAACTGGAGTCGCTGTCCTCCGGCCAGAAGATCATGGTGCGCATGGGGCCGGAGAACGAGCGCAAGGTGAAGGCCAGCCTGCGCGGGCTGCGTCAGCAGATCGCGACGGGGGAGGTGGCGAAGAACAAGAAGCAGCCTTGACGCGGCCCTGACCGGCCACGTTTCAGCCGCCTTTCAGCGCCTTCACATCCACGCTCCACATCGCGGTGTCGCTGGTCGACACCGCCACCGCGCCGGCGGCCAGCGCGCTGCGCACGTCGTTGTGCGTGCTCACGAAGCCCGAGGCCACGATGGGCGGCAGCGCGTTGCGTTCCTTGATGGCGATGTGCGAAAGCATCGGTGCGGGCATCAGCTGCACCAGGTTCGGGTCGCTCTGCTCCAGCGCCTTCACGCTGCGCGGCCAGGTCGAGCGGTCGGTCACGAACACCTTCTGCATGGTGAGCAGCCCTGCCCGGTTGGCGCGCTGGATGGTGGCCACGCGGGTGGACACCAGGCTGGTCGCGCCGATCTCGGCCAGGTACTCCACGCCGCCCTTGTCGGGTGAGATGCCCTCGCAGCTGTCGATGTTGACGATGGCGATCTTGTCCGCCCGCGTGATGGTCGCCACCACGCCGTGCAGCTTGCGCAACTCGACGTTGGCGACGATGGCGATCTCGCTCGCGCTGTCGATGAAGGCGTCGATCTGCTCCGCCCCGTAGAGCGTTGCAATGATCGGGTGCCGCGCAAGGCGCGCGCCAAGGGAGCGGTCCATTCGATGAAACTCAGTCTGCGTGTGGGGGCAGCTCGTCGGTGAGGCCGAGCTTGCCCGGGTTCAGTATGTTCTTCGGGTCCAGCGTGCGCTTGAGGGCCTGCAGCACCGGGAAGGCGCTGCCCAGCGAATCGGCCATGTAGGGCGCACGCAGCAGCCCGACGCCATGGTGGTGGCTCAGCGCGGCATTGTGGCGCACCAGCACGGCGTTGGCCGCGTCCCAGGCGGCGCGGTACCAGCGCGCGCGGTCGGCCACCTCCACCTCGCCGCGCAGCGAGAAGTACAGGCAGGCGCCGTCCACGTAGGCATGCGACTGGTGGGCCGAGCCGGCCAGCGTGCCGGGCACGGCGTTGATGGCGGCCACCACCTCGTCGTAGATGGCGGGCAGGTCGCTCCAGCGGCCGCTCATTTCCAGCGTGTCGGCCACGAAGCCGGGGCTGCGCTTGAAGCCTTCGGCGCTCTTGCCGGTGAGGTAGCGGGTGTCGAGCCAGCGCTCGAAGATGACCGGGCCGTCGAGCACGCGGCCCAGTTCCTTGCAGGCGCGTTCGCTGATGGCCATGACCGCGTCGACCATCTCCGGCGCGCCTTCGTCGGCGATCAGCAGCACGTGCGTGTCGGCCAATTCGAACTGCACCTTGCTTTCCAGCGCGTCGTACAGCCGCAGCGCGGCCGGGTTGGCGCCGCGCTGCATGATCTGGCGGCAGGCCTCCAGGCCGGTGGCGAAGCTGTCGAAGCCGTAGGCAATGGCGCGGCCGTAGTCGGGCAGGCGGTGCAGCTTGAGCCGCACGCGCACGATCACGCCCAGCGTGCCTTCGGAACCGATGAACAGTTGCTGCAGGTCGGAGCCCACCGCCGCGCGCGAGTAGCCGCCCACGGTCACGAGGCTGCCGTCGGCCAGCACAACGTCCATGCCGAAGACCATGTCCTCGATTTTTCCGTAGCGCGTGGACAGTTGCCCCGCGCCGCGGCACGCCACCCAGCCGCCCACCGTGCTGATGCCGAAGGACGAGGGCCAGTGGCCCATGGTCATCTGGTGGTCGCGCTGGATGGTTTCCTCGAACACGTCGCCGAACATGCCGGCTTCGACTTCGACGATCTGGCTCCCCGCGTCGAAGCCGATCATCTTGTTGAGCTCGCAAACGTCCAGCACGATGCCGCCGCGCACCGGCAGCGCCGCGCCGGTCACGTTGCTGCGGCCGGCCGACACGGTGACCGGAATGGCCGCGGCGTGCGCGATGCGCATCACGGCCTGGATCTGTTCGACGGTGGAGGCACGCACGATCACGCCCTGCGGCGTGGCCGGCTTGCCGCCGGTTTCGCTGACCATGGAGCCGGCCCACCAGTCGCGCGTCCACGTCACCACGTCGGCGGTGGCGGTGAGCACTTCGTCGGCCACCTTGCGCAGCGCATCGATGTGCGCGGGCGCCACTGTCACGGGTGCGCGCTGCAGCCCGGCGGGGCCGTCGGTCGCGGTGATCGTCTTGGCATAGGCCGGCGGCGTGTGCGCCCCGACGACGTAGTTGCGGCGGTTGTAGCCGCGCTGGATGGCGTCTTTGCTGATCATCTACTTCACTCCCATAAGGATGGATTTTTCATGCGCGATGGCGGCCTGGTAGCTGGCTACCTGCTGTGCCGTCTCGGCGGGGGACAAGCCGAGTTCGGCCTGGAGGATTTCGCCCACGCGGGCAGCGGCGCGGCCCGAGGCGTCGCGCGCCATGAGCCGCGCGCGGATGCGCCGCGAGAGCACGTCGTCGACGGTGCGTGCGAGTTCGTGGCGCACCGCGTACACAATTTCGGCCTCGCTGTGCGGCAGGCCTTCGACGATGGGGCGTTGCAGGGCGGGGTCTGCCTGCAGGATGTCGGTGACGAAGCGCGCCTCGGTGCCGTAGCGCTCGCCCAGGTGCGCGGCCATGCCGCCCGAGGCGGTGATGGCCTGCGCGTCGTAGCCGGCCGCGCCCAGCAGAAAGGCCGATTTGGTCTTGCAGCCGTTGCGCCGGCCCAGCACCTTCTGTGCGGCGTCGATGGTCTGCTCGGCCATGTGGCGTGAGGTGGTGAGCTTGCCGCCCACGATGGTCAGCAGGCCGTCGGGCGCGGTGCGGATCTCGTGGTTGCGCTTGATTTCCAGCGTCTTGCCTCCGGGGGGCGCCACCAGCGGCCGGCAGCCGGCGATGCTGCCCACCACGTCTTCGGCGCGCAGGTCGGTCTTCAGCGCGGAGCGCGCGCCGTCCAGCAGGAAGTCGAGTTCCTCGCGCGTGCAGCACACGTCGTCGAGGTTGCCCTCATAGTCTTCGTCGGTGGTGCCCAGGTAGGAGACGTTGCCCCAGCGCGTGATGGTCGCGCGCCGGTTGCGCCCCGGCACCGGAATGGTCACGGTGCAGTCGTTGCGGATCTTCAGCCACGGAATGGCCACATGTACGCCCTTGGCGGGACGCACGTTCAGGGTTTTCTCTTCGTTCTTCCCGCGGCCGTCCCAGTCGCGCAGCCACACGCCGGTGGCCATCACCACGACACGCGCGCGCGCGCGGATCTCGCGGCCGTCGGCCTGCACCACCGCGCCGTCGACCTTGCCGTGCGCGTTGCGCGTGATCTCCACCGCCTTGGCATGGTTGAGCACCGCCGCGCCATGGAAGGCGGCGGTGCGCGCGATGTTGAGCGTGAGGCGCGCATCGTCCACGCGCGCGTCGAAGTACATGAAGCCGCCGGTCAGGTGCTCGTCCTTGAAGGTGGGGCAGTGCGAGAGAACCTCGGCCTTGGTCAGCTTCTGGTGGAGGATGCCCTCGCGCCAGCCGCCCGCGATGTCGTAGGTCCACAGCAGGCTCTCGAAGGCCTTGGCCAGGCGCTTGTCGAACACGCCTTCGCGCTCCATCACCGGAAACAGGAAGGGCAGGCGCTGCACCAGGTGGCGCGCATTGCGGCGCAGGCGCTGGCGTTCCAGCAGCGAGTGGCGCACCAGGCCGAGGTTGCCCTGTTCGATGTAGCGCAGCCCGCCGTGCACCATCTTCGATGACTTGGAGGAGGTGCCGAAGGCGAAGTCGTCTTTCTCGACCAGCGCCACGCGGTAGCCGCGCAGGCTGGCGTCGAGCGCGGCATAGGCACCGGTGACGCCGCCGCCGACGATCAGCATGTCGAACGCTTCGTCGGCCAGCCGCGCGAGCTGGTCCTGCCGGTCGAGCCGCAACGGCTCGGTGGTCGTCATCTGGGCCCGGTCCTTGCCGGGCCGCAGGGATGGGAAACCCATCATGAGGGGAGTTCTCCTGTGGAAAGGTTCTTGAAATTGCGGGACTGCAGCCGTGCATGCCCGAGTTCCGACGCCACGCGTGCGTGCCACAAGGCACGGCGCGCGAGGCGCTCCGACGCATCGACGGTGGGTTCGAACACGGCATCGGTGGCCAGCGTTTCGCGCGCTTGCCGCAGCGAGTCCCACAGCAGGCCCGACGAGCCGGCCAGGAAGGCGATGCCGCGCAGGCTGGCACGGTCGGTTTCCTTCATGCGGCGCACCGGCATGCCGGTGAGGTCGGCCTGGATCTGCAGCAGCGCCGAGCTGCCCGAAAGCCCGCCGCCCACCACGAGTTCGGACACGCGCACGCCCGACACTTCTTCGTTCGACTGGATGCACGAGGCCACCGAGTGCGCAATGCCTTCGAGGATGGCGCGAGCCACCTCGGCGCGCGTGGTGGCCATGGAGATGCCGGTGAGCGAAGCGCGCGCGGCGGGCTCCATGGCGGGCACGCGCAGGCCGGTGAGCGCGGGGATGAAGGTGACGTCGCGGGAGCTGCTTGCGGTGGCGGTGGCTGCCAGGGCGCTGATCTGCTCTGCGTTGTCGAACCACTGCAGCTTTTCGCAGACCCAGTTGAGCGCGGAGCCGGTGGTGGCCACGAAGGTCTCGACCGCGAAGTGCGACACGCCCTGTGCGCGCCGCGCCGTCATGGTGAGGGTGCCCTCGTGCAGGCCGGCATTGGCAGGCTGCACCGGGCCGGTGATCACGTCGACGAAGCTGCCCGTGCCGTGCACGCACATCGCCTGTTCGCGATCGAGGCAGCCCAGGCCGATGGCGCCCGCATGCTGGTCGCCCGCACAGGCGAGGATGGGCACGTCGATGCCCAGCAGATCGACGCGGGTGCGGCCGAACTGGTCGGCGTCTTCGCGCAGCGCGGGCAGCAACTCCTGCGGGAAGCCGAGCGCGTCGATCCAGTTGTGCTGGTAGCGGTGCTCGGCCAGCACGTAGGCGCTGCCCGAGGTCACGTTGGTGGGCGTCGTCACGCAGGCGCGCTGGTCCGACAGGTGCCACAGCAGCCAGCTGTCGATGGTGCCGAAGGCAAGGCGGCGCTGTGCGAAGGCCTGTGCCACGGCGGGCGTTTCGCGCAGGTGATGCGTGGCCCACAGATACGGCGAACGCACGCCGACCGGCCGGCCCATCTGCTTCACGAGCAGCGGGTCCCATTGCGGCGCGAGCTTGTTCAGTTCGTCGACATAGCGGGTGTCCTGCCACACCATCACGGGCACCAGCGCGCGGCCGGTGTGGGTGTCCCACAGCACGGCGGAGCAGCGCTGCGTGGCAATGGCGAGCGCCACGATGCGCTTGCGCTCGGCCTGTGCGCGCGCAATGGCCGTGCGGCACACGGCCATGGTCTTGTCCAGGATGGCGTTGGCGTCCTGCTCGACCACGCCGGGGCGCGGCGTGTCGACCTGCAGGGGCGCGTACTCGAGGCACGACACATGGCCGTCGCGGCCGACCACGGCGGCCCGTGTGCCCGAGGTGCCTTCGTCGATGGAGAGGATCACGTCCTCGGTGGTGGACTTCATCGGTTCATTTTTCCCACGGCGGGTTGCAGGGATTCGGAGAGCGGGCGCGCGTCGTCCTTGAACTGGGGCGCGCCGGCTTCGTTGTCCGGGTTGATGGTGGTGCGGGTGGGGTCCCAGCGAATCACGAAGCAGACCACGCTGGCAATGAGCGGCACCACCGAGAGGATGAGGAAGGTGTGCTCCAGGCCGTACTTCTCTCGGAACAGCGGGAACACCAGCAGGCCCAGCGCGGCGCCGATGGAGCCTAGCGCGCCGATGATGCCGTTGGCCCCCGCGCGCAACTCGCTGCGGAACGACAGCGACGACAGGCTCTTGCCGTTCGCGCCCGGCCCGCCCGAATGGAACAGGATGAACAGCGACGGCACCGTCACCGCCAGCCACAGCGGCATGCGGCCGTGGAACAGGCCCAGCGTGAGCAGCATCACGAACACCATCGCAAAGCCGAAGGCGGAGGCGCGGCGCAGGCCGAGCTTGCGGCCGATCCACGGCGACAGAAAACCGCCGAAGATGCCGAACACGTTGAAGGCCAGCGCGCCGATGGTGGCCTGCGCAAAGTCCTTGCCGAACAGCGTGGCGCTGATCAGCGGCAGGTACCAGCCCACCGCGAAATACTGGATCGACTGGCCGATCTGCACCGTGGCCGCGAGGATGGTGCGCTGCAGGTACACGCCACGGAAAATCAACAGCACATTGGCCGCGCCGCGGCGTGCCTGGTTCACGACGGGCAGGCGCTCGTTTTTCGGCGCCGCCACGAACAGTTGGCCATAGATGCGGCTCATGGCCTTGGCGGCTTCGTCGAGCCGCTCCTTGCGCGCCAGCCACACCGGGCTTTCAACGAGCAGCGCGAACTGCAGCACGAGTATGGTCACGCCGAAGACCGCGGTAGCGGCCACCGAGTAGCGCCAGATCGAATCGCCCACCTCCCACGAATAGAACACCAGCGCCAGCAGCAGGTTGGTGCACACCGCCGCGTACCACATGCCTTGCCAGGTGTTGAGCCGGCTCTTGAGCTTGGCGGGCGTGAACTCCGCGAGCACCGCCATGGCAATGGCGAAGTCGATGCCGTAGGCCGCGCCCACGAAGAAGCGGCCGACCAGAATCATCTCGAAGCTGGGCGCGAACACCACCAGCACCGCGCCGATCACGGCGAGCAGCTTGGCAAGGATGAGCGGGCGAATGCGACCCCAGCGGTCGGCCATCCAGCCGCCGATGGGGTTGAACGCGATGGCGACCCATGAGGCCATCGACGTCATCAGCGCGACCTGCGCGGCGGTGAGCGACAGGTTGCGCGTCATGGGGCCGAGGCCCGCGCTCAGTGCGGAGTTGGAAAAGGCGTCGAGGAACAGGCCGCCGAGTGCGAGCCACCAGATGACGGCGGCCCGGCCGACGATGCCCTGGCGTGAATCCAGGTAGGCGATGACATCGTCGATGCCGCGGATCTTGATCGCGTTGGGTTGCACAGTTGTCTCCATTGGAATAATCCGCAAGAAGACGATGCAAACCATGCAGGCGCGACAAAGCCATCTCACAGATGGTCTTTAAATCTGAACCTGTACGCAAATTCTAAGTGCGAACTTTTCGATGAGTCAACGAAGGCCGGGGCGGTGTTAACCACTAGCGCACGCGCTCGAGCGCTTGTCGAAGAAGGCGCGCCGAGGCCGCCACGCGCACTTTGTTCCCGCCGGGACAATCGGCCCGCGCCTTCGTTCCTAGAGTTGCGTGCTTCGAAACATGCAACGAGGAACAAGAACAATGAAGAAGATCATCAGCGCGCTGGCATTGAGCGCGGCGGCCCTGCTGGGCGGCGGAGTGCAGGCCGCCACCGTGCAGCAGCTGTCGGTGCAATCCACCGTGCCCGATCCGCTCGCGGGCGCCGACGCGGCCAAGGGCACCAAGGTCGCGTTCACGCTCTTCCTGCCCGACAACAAGCCTGAAGGTGGCTACCCATTGGTGCTGCATGCGAGCGGCTTCGGCCTGGGCCGCCTGCAGGCCATGCCGCCGCGCGACACCGACCCGGCCGCCAGCTACTGGTCGCGCGTCGACCGGCTCGTGCCTTCGCTGGTGGAGCGCGGCTTTGCGGTCATCAGCTTCGACCATCGGGGCCACGGCGACAGCGGCGGAGACAGCCGCATCATGGATCCGCAAGCCGAGATCGCCGACATCCGCGGCCTGATCGACTGGGCCGAGCGCGAACTGCCGCTGCGCAAGGGCGCCGACGGCAAGCCGCGCATCGGCAGCATCGGCGGCTCGTATGGCGGCGGCTACCAGATGCAGCTCGCGCAGCTGGAGCCGCGCATCACCACCGTGATTCCGTCGATGACCTGGTACGACCTGCAGCATTCGCTCGCGCCGCAGGGCGTGCTGAAGGAAGGCTTCGTGCAGTTCGAGTGCTTCATGGCGCAGCGCGGCAAGGTGCGCGACGGCGGGCTGCTGGCGCCCTTGTGCGACACCGCGCCCAAGCCGGGCGCCTGGGCATGGAGCGACCTGGGCGTCGACGCACCGCGCCTGCGCGATGCGTACCAGGCGCACGGGCCCTCGGGCGCGAGCTGGGCCGGGCAGCCGGTGCGGCGTGTCGACGCGCTGGTCGTGCAGGCCAGCGAGGACGTGCTGTTCGACATGGGCGACGGCCTGCGCAACTGGCGCCACCTGAAGTCGGGCGGCGGCGATGTGCGGCTGATGGTGCTGCGCTCGGGCCACGTGAACCCGCGCGCGGGCCAGCGCGACAAGCCCGCGCGCTGCGGCACGGTCGATGCGATGGACGCGATGCTCGCGTGGCTCGACGCCAAGCTGCGCGACGCGGGCACGGGCCTGTCTTCGGTGCCGTCGCTGTGCATCGCGCTGGACGACGGCACGGCGTACCAGGGCACCGCGCCCGTCGCCGCGCAGGTCGGTGCGGCATTGCCCTTGACCGACGTGGCTGCGGGCTCGAAGGGGCTGCAGTTCGTCGCGCTGCCGGCCGACGCGCTGGCACGGCAGGCGCGGGCGCCGTGCTGGCCGGCGTGCCCGAGGCCGAGTTCGACGTGCAGGGCAAGGGCGGCCCGGGCGTGGCACTGGTGGGGCTGGCGCTGCGACGCAAGGGCGGCGAGGTGACGGTGCTGTCGGACCAGGTGGTGCCGGTGCCGGCGGGGCGGCATCGCGTATCGCTCGGCGGCGTGGCGGCGCGATTGCAGCCGGGCGACGAGTTGGGCGTGGCGCTGTTCTCGACGCATCCGCAGTACGTCTGGGCGCCGGCCGCGGGTGCGCCCGTGGCGGGCATCACGGGCAGCAACGCCTACGCGGTGTCGGGGCGGCTCTGGCTGCCGCTGTCGGCCGACGCGGCGCCGCGGTAAGTGCGCAATGCATCGAGCCGCCTGAGCGTCACGACCTGGTAGCCGAGTTCCAGCAGGCCCTCGGCCTCCAGTTGCCGCAGCGCCGCGTTCAAGCGCGGCCGCGACATGTTGCAGTAGATCGCCAGCTCCGCCTGCGACACCTGCAGCTCGAGCGAGCGCGGCGGAAAGGCCGAAGGGCTGAACAGCGAGGCCAGGCTCCGCGCCACCTTGGCCACGGGGTCGAGCGTGCGGTCCGACAGCGTGAGCGCCATCGACTGCGTCAGCCGCTCGCTCATCAGCCGCATCACGAAGCGGTTGAAGGCAGCGTTGGTGTCCAGCAGGTGAAAGAACGCGGCCTTGGGCATCTTGATGACGACCGCGTCGGACAGCGCGACCGCATCGCAGAAGCGCGGCGAGTCTTGAATCAGCTCGACCTCGCCGACCCAGCTGAAGGCCTGGCCCATGAAGGTCACGGGCTTGCCCGAGGCCGAGGTGGTGCTCAGCTTCATGCTGCCGCGCCCCATGCCGATCCAGTGCTCGGCCGCGTCGCCGCGGTGCCAGATGGGCTGGCCCGCCGCCAGTTCGACAAAGCGCAGCTGCGGCAGCAGCGCGGCGGCCTCGTCGTCGCTCAGCGTGTAGGCCCACACGCAGCCGCGCCAGCGCGACTTGAGCGAGGCGATCTCGTCGGCGTCCATGCCGCGCGGGCCGTGGCTCAGGCCTTCTTCAGCTTCAAGCCTCTTCGGCTTCCTTGTAGTCGCCCACGGGCACGCAGCTGCAGAACAGGTTGCGGTCGCCATACACGTTGTCGACGCGGCCGATCGGCGGCCAGTACTTGGCGTTCTTGAGTTCGGCCAGCGGGAACGCGCCGAGTTCGCGCGAATACGGGTGGCCCCACTCGGTGCCCAGCAGGCTCGCGGCCGTGTGCGGCGCGTGCTTGAGCGGGTTGTCTTCCCTGGGCCAGACGCCTTCCTCGATGCGGCGGATTTCGCCGCGGATGGCGATCATCGCGTCGATGAAGCGGTCGAGCTCGGCCAGCGGCTCGCTCTCGGTCGGCTCGACCATCAGCGTGCCGGGCACGGGGAAGCTCAGCGTGGGCGCGTGGAAGCCGTAGTCGATCAGGCGCTTGGCCACGTCTTCGGCGGTGACGCCGCTGGTGTCCTTCAGCGGGCGCAGGTCGAGAATGCACTCGTGCGCCACGTGGCCGTTGGGGCTCGCGTACAGCGTGGGGTAGTGGTCCTTCAGGCGCGCGCTGATGTAGTTGGCGCTCAGGATGGCCGTTTCGGTCGCGGCCTGCAGGCCCTTGGCGCCCATCATGCGACAGTACATCCAGCTGATCGGCAGCACGGCCGCGTTGCCCAGCGGCGCGGCCGACACGGCGCCCACGCCGTGCGACGGCACGCCGGCCGTCACGTGGCCCGGCAGGTAGGGCACGAGGTCTTCGACCACGCACACCGGGCCCACGCCGGGGCCGCCGCCGCCGTGCGGAATGCAGAAGGTCTTGTGCAGGTTCAGGTGGCTCACGTCGCCGCCGAATTCGCCCGGCGCGGCCACGCCCACCAGCGCGTTCATGTTGGCGCCGTCGACGTACACGCGGCCGCCGTGTTCGTGCACCAGCTCGCACAGTTCCTTCACGCGCGTTTCGAACACGCCGTGCGTGCTGGGGTAGGTGATCATCACCGCGGCCAGCTTGTCGCTGTTCTTCTCGCAGGCGCGCTTCAGGTCGTCCATGTCGACGTTGCCTTGCGTGTCGCAGGCCGTCACCACCACCTGCATGCCGACCATCTGCGCGCTGGCCGGGTTGGTGCCGTGCGCGGAAGACGGAATCAGGCAGATGTTGCGGTGGCCCTGGCCCTTGGCTTCATGGAAGGACTTGATGGCCAGCAGGCCCGCGTACTCGCCCTGCGAGCCCGCGTTGGGCTGCAGGCTGATGCCCGCGTAGCCGGTGGCCTCGCACAGCCAGGCGCGCAGCTGCGCGTCGAGCTGGGCATAGCCGAGCTGCTGGTCGGCGGGCGCGAAGGGATGGATGTTCGCGAACTCGGGCCAGGTGATGGGGATCATCTCGCTGGTCGCGTTGAGCTTCATGGTGCAGCTGCCCAGCGGAATCATGCTGCGGTCGAGCGCCAGGTCCTTGTCCGACAGGCTGCGGATGTAGCGCAGCATGGCGGTTTCGCTCTTGTGGGTGTTGAACACCGGGTGCGTGAGGAAGGCGCTGGTACGGCGCAGGTCGTCGGGAATCAGCGGCGTGGTGTTCGCGGCCAGGTCGTCGAAGCGCGGCATCGCGGTGCCGGCCGGCACGAACAGGGCCCACAGCGTTTCGATGTCGGCGCGCGTGGTGGTTTCGTCCAGCGAAATGCCCAGGTGCTGTTGCAGGCGCTGGCGCAGGTTGACGCCGGCGGCCAGCGCGCGCTCGAGGATGGCGGGCGTGTCTTCGCCAGTGCGAATGGTCAACGAGTCGAAGGCGGTGGTGTTGACCGGCTCGCGGCCCATCTGCGACAGGCCCTTCGACAGGATGGCGGTGAGCACGGCCACGCGCTGCGCGATGCGCGTGAGGCCGTCGGGCCCGTGGTACACGGCGTACATGCTGGCCACCACGGCCGGCAGCACCTGCGCGGTGCAGATGTTCGACGTGGCCTTTTCGCGGCGGATGTGCTGCTCGCGCGTTTGCAGCGCGAGGCGGTAGGCGGGCTGGCCGTGCGTGTCGACGCTCACGCCCACCAGGCGGCCCGGCAGCGAGCGCTTGAACTCGTCGCGGCAGGCCAGGTAGGCGGCGTGCGGGCCGCCGTTGCACAGCGGCATGCCCAGGCGCTGCGTGGTGCCGCAGACGATGTCGGCATCGAACTCGCCCGGCGCGACCAGCAGCGTGAGCGCCAGCAGGTCGGCCGCCACGATGAAGGCCGCGTCGCACTGGTGCGCATGGCCCGCCAGCGGGCGCAGGTCGTGCACGTGGCCGGTGGTGGCGGGGTACTGCGCGAGCACGCCGAAGAAGGCGCCGCTCACCATCAGGTGCGGCAGCGTTTCGGACACGGTGCTGACCTTGACCTCGATGCCCAGCGGCGCGGCGCGCGTCTTGATGACTTCGATGGTCTGCGGGTGGCAGTCGCCCGAGACCAGGAACACGTTGCTCTTGCTCTTCACGCTGCGCTTGGCCAGCGTCATGGCCTCGGCCGCGGCGGTGGCTTCGTCGAGCATCGAAGCGTTGGCGATGGCCATGCCCGTGAGGTCGCACACCATCGTCTGGAAGTTGAGCAGGGCTTCCATGCGGCCCTGCGAGATCTCGGCCTGGTAGGGCGTGTAGGCCGTGTACCAGGCGGGATTCTCCAGGATGTTGCGCAGGATCACGCCGGGCGTGTGCGTGCCGTAGTAGCCCTGGCCGATGAAGTTGCGAAACACCTTGTTCTTCGACGCCATGGCCTTCAGCTCGGCCAGCGCGTCGGCTTCGGTGACCGGAGCCGGCAGGCGCATCGGCCTGGAGCGGCGGATGGCCGCGGGCACGATGCCGTCGATGAGCTCCGCGCGCGTTTCCGAGCCGATCACCGGCAGCATGCGCGCCTCGTCCGCCGCATCGATGCCGATGTGGCGGGCAAGGAATTCTTCGGCGTTCTCTAGTTCTTGCAAAGAGGGAAGGGCGGGCGTCGGCATGGCGGTGAGGGCTCGGGGGAGAAAGAACAAAGGTGCTTGCTTGCTGAAGAACTCAGCGGATCAGGATTCGGCGGCGAACTTGTCGTACGAAGCCGCGTCCAGCAGGGCGTCGAGCTGCGCGGGTTCGCTCAGCTTGACCTTGAAGAACCAGCCGCTGGCCAGCGGGTCGCTGTTGGCCAGCGAGGGGTCGGCGCGCAGCGCTTCGTTGACTTCGGTGATCTCGCCCGACACGGGCATGAACACGTCGGCGGCGGCCTTGACCGACTCGACGACACCGGCGACTTCGCCTTGCGCAAAAGACTTGCCGACTTCGGGCAGGTCGACGAACACCACGTCGCCCAGCGCGTCCTGCGCGTGCACGGTGATGCCGACGGTGGCCGAGCCGCCTTCGGCCGACACCCATTCGTGGTCCTTGGTGTACTTGATGCTCATGGTGAAAAACTCCTCGTGGAAAAAGTGGATCGGGGTGCTGAGCCTAACGGGGCCCGGTGTGCGTCAGCCGCGACGACCGCGTCAGCCCCGGTAGTAGCGGGTGGGAACGAAAGGCATGGTCGAGACTTCCATCGGCACCGGCTTGCCGCGCACGATGGCCTGGATGCGCGTGCCGGGCTCGGCGAACGCCGTGGCCACGTAGCCCATGGCCACGCAGCGGTCGGCC